>NZ_CALUHA010000006.1:0-93620 GCF_944320325.1 Alistipes megaguti | reverse complement strand
TATTGTTTGAAATCACTCTTTTTCAAGAGTGGAAAACTTTAGCTGCTCAATCACTTCAAAGAACGCTGTTCGTATATTTCTATAAGAACAATTCCTTATTTTTCCGGGGCTCCGATCACTCCTCCTCGCCCCTTGGCTGACCGCCGTTTTTTCAGCGGAAAGTGGTGCAAAGATAAACACTTTTTTTGAAACATCCAAATCTTTTTTCAAGATTTCTTTTCGATTCGAAAACTTCCTGAACCCTCTCACTCGCATCTCGGCCATCGCTGACCTCCTTGCGGGCTGCAAAAGTAACAACCTTTTCCGAATCTTCCAAATCTTTCCGAAAGATCTTGTCAAAACGTCTCAGAACCTCGTCACTTCGGTCGAAATCCCGCGGCTGCAACCGCCGTCTCTCTCAAAGCGGGTGCAAAGATAAGCACTTTTTTCCGTCCCTTCCAAATATTTTCCGCACTTTTTTTACCCCCTCTTTTTACCCAAATCGCAAACTCCACTATCCGTCAGGTAGTTACTTGTGAAATTTTTTTAATATCTTTGCCCGAAGTAAACCTCCCAGAAAATGAAACGGACACTTATATATATAGCGACCTTGTGGGCAGCTTTTGCCTGCACGGCATCAGAGCCCGAAATCCGGACCGGCGATCTGTTGTTTGAGGTCGGCGCCACATCGGAGATGAGCGGAGCAATCACCGCCGCAACCGGAGACGACAGCCCGCTGAATTTCACCCATGTAGGAATTGCAATCACCTGCGAAGGGGCCGATTCGGTACTCGAAGCGACCAGCAATGGCGGGGTCCGGATGACTTCGCTGGATGAATTTCTGAAGAACGCGTCCCGAATCAATGACCGTCCGGCCGTCGTGGCCATGCGCCTAAGCGATACGACGGGCGTAGCAGCCTCGGTCGCACGGGCGCGAAGCTTCAGGGGACTCCCCTACGACTACTCTTACCGCCCGGACAATGGACGCTTCTACTGCAGCGAACTGATCTGGGAGAGTTATCGCACGCCGGACGGGGAGCGGATCTTTCCGGCCCGGCCGATGAATTTCCGAGCTACAGACGGGACGATGCCCGCCTTCTGGGTGGAGTTGTTCGAACGGCTGGGAGAGCCGATTCCCGAAGGTGAGCCGGGTACCAATCCCAACGATATAGCCCACGATCCGCACCTGAAAGAGGTCAGCCGCTGGTTCTGAAAGGGACGACAGCCGTGCGCCGGAAGCCCCGACGTTCGTGCTCCCTTCCCGAACGTACTTCCTTGCCTCCAACACCGTCCAAAACAGCCGTCTCGCGACCGTTTTTTCGAAACCACCCTCCCCGGACTGTCCTCGAGAACCACCCCTGAGACAGCCCTTCGGCACTCAGCATTCTAAACGGTCCCTCTCGGCACCCGGCCTCAAAACGCCCCCCTCTCATCTCTCTGAACTGCCCCGGCACCCGGTCCCCGAAACTCACCTTCCCGACACTCGTCTCCGGTCAGACGATGCGCTCGATCGTAATGTCGGGATCGGCCCGCAGCAGGTCGATATAACCCTCCTCGCTGACCGCCCCCTTGGAGCGGATAACCAGCGTGGCGCGATAGACAATGCCGTCGGGCGTGCGGGCGGCCTCCACCTCATAGGAGATTACCGCGTAGTCGCGGCTTTCGAGCCGGTTGAACATGGCGTCAACCACAGCCCGCGTCGGAGCCGAAAAGACAACCATCGTGCGTCGGCTGCCCAGTCCGCCGAAGAAGAGCGACAGAACCTCCAGTCCGAAGAGCGTCAGCACGGTTGCCGCGGCGGCCACGAGATACATGTGGCCGCCGGCCGCCAGACCGATTCCGGCCGTGGCCCAGAGGCTGGCCGCCGTGGTCAGACCGCGGACCAGCTGCCGGTGGATGATGATCGTGCCGGCGCCGATGAAGCCGATACCACTGACCACCTGGGCCGCAATGCGGCTCGGGTCCAAACGCAGGCCGTCGTGCGAGGCCAGAAAATCCTCGAAGCCGTATTGCGAAACGATCATCATCAGCGCACTTCCGAGCGCCACCAGAAAATGGGTGCGGAAGCCGGCATCCTTGACACGGTACTCACGATCCAGGCCGATCACCGTACCGCACAGCCCGGCCACACACAAACGAATCAGAAAATCCCACTCCATATTCATCATTCACTCCGTTACGTTGACACGCCTCACATCACTCCACGCCGAGCAGTTCGAGGGCCTTCTCCAGAGCGGCGTCACGCCCGGCACGGATGTCATCCAGCGTATCCTCAACCGTCACATCGGGGGCAATACCCAGCCCGACAAACTCCTTGCCATCCGAGAAACGCACCTCCTGCGTACAGATTCCACACTGCAGACCGGGCAGCAGCTCGTAAAGGGCAACAGTTCCGGCACACCCCGACGTCGGCGTTCCGACGGTCGACATGTGGGGTTGCGAAGCGGCCAACGCCAGGAAACACTCCGCGGCCGAGCCCGTCGCATCGTTGACGAGAATCACGGTCGGCACCTCCAACACCTCGCGGCTGCGCGGAAAGCGATAGGCGCTGCGCTCGGGTTCGGAGAAGGCCGCATCGTTGTAGTATTCATAGGCCAGCTTCACGCGGGCATTGCCCACCGTGTCGGCCGGCGTGGCATCGGAACCCCACGAAGCCAGAGCGGCATCATAGATCCGCGTACGCCAGACGGCACCGCGGAGAAGCGTATCGCGGGTCAGATGCGAAAGGAATTCGGCGGCCATACGACTGCTGCCGCGTTCGTTCCAGCGCAGGTCGATGATCAGCGCCCGGGCCCGGTTCTTTACCCCGGGGAAGGCATCGTGAAAGGCCCGGAAGACACGTCCGGGGCGGAACGAACCGATCTTCAGACAGGCCACGTCACCGGGGTACCACGTCACGCGGAAATCCTCGTGCAGTTCGTCCCATCCATGTCCGGGCAGAGCCGTGCAGGCGATCCGCTCACCGGCTTCGGGCCGGGCGTTGACCAGCCGCACGCAGGCCTGCGAGCCATCCGGGCGGCGGAAGGTCACCTCATGCGGCGAGCCGACCATATCGAGCAGCATCTGCTCGACGGCCAGACGCCGCCGCACACGGTCGGTCGAGGCCGAAACACGTGTCATCACCTCCCCGAGCCACGCCTCGACGGGCCGGCCGTCGACTGCCAGAATCTCGGATCCGGGCGGCATGAGTTGGGCCTTGTCGCGGCTCACCTCCGAGACCACGACATGCCCGCCGACATCCATCAGGCGCAGCAGCCATCCATCCTCGAAGCGGACGGCCGACTGCGGGAAGTCACGGCTGTGGCGGATGAAGGTCTGTTCGTTCTGCAGGCGGGCGCAGAGCCCCTCGAGCTGGCGGTAGAACTCCACGTCGTTGCGGGCCTGCTGCACGGGGACGATCATCGAACGGTAGAGCGAATCCCAGCGCTCGACGCCAAAACGGTCCATGTAGGCGAAATTGCGCCGCACCTCCATCCAGAGCTTCGAGAGGGCGAAGAGACGCTGCTCCGGGCTCCAGGGCGTATGCGAATAGCCGGCCCAGGCCCTGCCGCGCAGAGCGCCGTGGCGACGGTGCGGGACATTCACGGTACGGTAAACCATCGTATCCCCCCTCAATTCGACACCCACGGTCTGCACGGGCGGCTGCTGGGCCTTGGCCCCGGGCACTGCTCCGACCGCCGCGAGCAACGCAAACAACCAGATAGACTTCCTCATGACGCAACGTTTTTGATGCAACAAATTACGAAAAAAGAGCGAGACCGCAAAGTTTTCGCGGCAAAAGATTGCACGAAGCAAAAAAATTCGTACTTTTGCAGGCTATGTTTAACTAATTAACTATTTACGAAAATGCCGAAAATGAAAACCAATGCCGCTGCGAAGAAGCGTTTTACCTTCACCGGCACAGGAAAGATCAAGCGTAAACACGCTTATCACAGTCACATCCTGACCAAAAAGACGACGAAGCAGAAGCGGAACCTCTGCTATTCGGGTACCGTATCTGCGGCCGACGAGGCCAAAATCAAGAACCTGCTGGTGAAGTAATCCGCCGGCCGATTCGGATAGCCGCCCGCCAGGGCAAACCCAATTCACAAACCGGGACAAACCAGCCCCGAAGAACACGGGAGAACCGTGTCGCTGGCCGTCCTCCAAAAACTTTACATTATGCCACGTTCAGTAAACGCTGTTGCGTCTCGCGCACGTCGAAAGAAAGTTTTGAAACTTGCCAAGGGTAACTTTGGTTCAAGGGGAAACGTATGGACCGTTGCGAAAAACACGGTCGAGAAAGGGTTGTGCTTTGCCTATGCACACCGTCAGCTCAAGAAGCGGACATTCCGTTCGCTGTGGATCATGCGTATCAACGCTGCCGTCCGCGCCCAGGGAATGACCTATTCGCAATTCATCGGCAAGCTCAACGCCAAAGGCATCGTCCTGAACCGCAAGGTGCTGGCCGATCTGGCCATGAACGAGCCGAAGGCATTCGAGGCAATAGTTAACGCAGTTAAATAACCCTTCTGACGAGGGTTCAGCACGGCGGATACCCTCACGGGTGTCCGCCGTTTCTTTTCTTTCCCGATCCCCATGTCCGCAGAGAACTGGAAACATACCTTCGCCGTCATCTGGAGCGGTCAGGCCGTCTCGATCCTCAGCAGTTCGATCGTCGCCTACGCAATCATCTTCTGGATGAGCGTCGAGACGCGTTCGGCCGAGGTGCTGGCCCTTTCGGCCATGGCCGGCATGCTGCCGCAGGCCGTGCTGGGGCTCTTCGTGGGGGTCTACATCGACCGCTGGGACCGCAAACGCACGATGATTCTGGCCGACAGCTTCATCGCCCTCTGCACGCTGGGGCTGGCCGCGCTGTTCTGGAGCGGGCGGGCCGAGCTGTGGCATGTCTACGTGCTGCTGGCCTGCCGTTCGGTGGGAACGGCCTTCCACGTGCCGGCCATGCAGGCCTCGGTGCCGTTGCTGGCCCCCGAGCGGCAGCTGACACGCATCGCCGGCGTGAATCAGGTGATTTCGTCATTCTCGGACCTGGCAGGACCGGCACTGGGAGCCCTGCTGCTGGGGCTCACCTCGATCGGCAACATCCTGCTGCTCGATGTCGTGGGGGCGCTGATCGCCTGCACGACGCTGCTCTTCGTCCGCATTCCGAACCCCGAGCGCCCGGAGCGCAAGGCCGATCTGTGGCACGAACTGCGCGAAGGATTCGCCGCCATGCACTCGCAACCCGGTCTGGGATGGTTCTTCGTGCTGGCCATCGCCATCTGGTTTCTGATCATGCCCGTCGGGGTGATGTTCCCGCTCATGACGCTCAACCACTTCGGCGGCGGCACCTGGGAGATGAGCTTCGTGGAGATCATCTGGGGCGGCGGAGCCCTGCTCGGCGGGGCGATCATGGGGGCCCGCAACTACCCGATCAACCGCATCGTGCTGATCAATCTGATGTATATCATGGTGGGGCTTTCATTCCTGCTCTCGGGACTGCTGCCACCGACGGCCTTCTATTGGTTTGCGGTGCTGACGGCCGCCGCCGGCGTCTCGAGCAGCGTCTTCAACGCCTCGTTCGTCGCCGTGCTCCAGACCCGCATCGAGGCGGGTCTGCTGGGACGCGTGCTGTCGCTCTACCGCAGTTTCGGACTGCTGCCCTCAGCCCTCGGGCTGCTGAGCACGGGATTTCTGGCCGAGCAGGTGGGGCTGACCACAACGTTCGTCCTCTCGGGAGGAGCCATCTGCCTGCTGGGGTGCGTGGCCTTCTGCCTGCCGTCGGTGCTGCGGCTCGACCGACACCCCGAACAGCCGGATTCCTCTTCCAACAAGCGGTAATCCACCCCGGCCACCGGCCCGACACCCTGCCACACCCTCCGGGAGCCCCCTCAATCGGCCACAAATCACCCCGACCCACGCCCCGGCAGAATTCCCCTCCTTGCAAAGAGCAGTCAATGCAACACACTTAGAACCAACACAATACGTTTCCACTCACACTTTGCAAGGCTGGAATAATATTAAAATAATTTCAAAAATAGCCCTCCAATTTGCATCTTTTTTCAAAAAATCCTTATCTTTGTAGGTATTGACTGTTGCCGGAGAGGAAGGGGAAAACAAAAATCGCCCCGTCGCCCCGCCACAGTCTGTCGAAGGTTAGTTAGCGAGAATCCTATGAAGAAAACGTATGCCATGCCGGAGGGTGGACTCTACCGTCCGGAGAACGAGCATGACGCCTGCGGGGTCGGACTCGTCGTCAACATCAACGGAAACAAATACCACTCGGTCGTCGACCAGGGACTCTGCGTGTTGGAGCACATGGCCCACCGCGGCGCCGAAGGTTCGGACAACAAAACCGGTGACGGTGCGGGTATTCTGGTGCAGATTCCGCACGAATTCATCCTGCTGAACGGCATTCCCGTTCCGGAAAAGGGGCGCTACGGCGTGGGAATGGTCTTCCTGCCGCGCAACGAGGAGGACCAGCGGCTCTTCATGCGGCTGGCCACCGAATCGGTCGAGGAGCAGGGACTGCAGCTGATGGCCACACGCCGCGTGCCGGTCGACAGCACGATCCTGGGTGAGGATGCCGCCGCCACGGAGCCCGACATCTGGCAGCTCTTCATCGTGGGGTGCGACGACCGCCAGCGGCTCGAGGAGCTGCTCTACGTCGTGCGCAAACGCCTCGAGGCACGGATCGCCTCGTCGACGATCCGTGACAAGCGAAGCTGCTACATCGCCAGCCTCTCGACGCGCACGATCGTCTACAAGGGAATGCTCTCGTCGCGCCAGCTGCGCCACTACTTCACCGATCTGCAGAGCCCCTACTTCTCGAGCGCCATTGCGCTGGTCCACTCGCGCTTCTCGACCAACACCTTCCCGACATGGAGCCTGGCGCAACCCTTCCGGCTGATCGGCCACAACGGCGAGATCAACACCATCCGCGGCAACCGCCTCTGGATGGGGACGCGCGAGGCGGTGCTCCATCCCGAATTTACCGGGCGGACCGACGGCGGACTGGGTCCGATCATCCAGCCGGGGATGAGCGACAGCGCCTCGTTCGACAATGCGCTGGAGTTCTTCCTGCGGAGCGGCATGTCGCTGCCCCACGCGCTGGCAATGCTCGTTCCGGAGAGTTTCAACGAGAAGAACCCGCTCTCGAAAAAGCTCAAGAGCTTCTACGAATACCACTCGATCTTCATGGCGCCGTGGGACGGTCCGGCGGCGATCATCTTCTCCGACGGACGCTACGCGGGCGGCATGCTCGACCGCAACGGACTGCGTCCGGCACGCTACCTGATCACGCGCGACGGACTGATGGTCATCGCCTCGGAGACGGGCGTACTGAATATCCCGGCCAACGAGATCGAATCGAAGGGGCGCCTCGAGCCGGGCAAGATCCTGATGGTCGACACCGAACAGGGGCAGATCCTCTTCGACGACGAGATCAAGCGCCAGCTGGCCGCGGAGTACCCCTACGACGAATGGCTGCACGACAACCGGATCATCCTGCGCCACATCACCAGCGGACGCCGCGTGACGCACGAGGTGCCCCATTACGCCCAATCGCTGCGGGCCTTCGGCTACGACCGCGAGGAGATCGACCGCATTCTCAAGCCGATGGCCACGGCCGCGGTCGGCCCGACCGTCTCGATGGGCGACGACACGCCGCTGGCCGTGCTGTCGGAACAGCCGCAGCGCTTCTTCAACTTCTTCCGACAACAGTTCGCCCAGGTGACCAACCCGCCGATGGACTCGATCCGCGAGGAGCTGGTCATGTCGCTGACCAGTTACATCGGCGCCGTGCGCAAGAACATCCTCAAGCCATCGGCCGAGCTGTGCAAGGTGGTGATGATGGCCTCGCCGATCATTTCGGACCGCGATCTGGACATCCTGCGCAACCTCGAATACAAGGGCTTCCGCACCATCACGCTGCAGATGCTCTTCCCGGCGGGAGGCGACGGACGGGCGCTCGAAGAGGCGCTCGACGCGCTGTGCCGGGCGGCCGAACGGGCCGTCGACGAGGGTTACAACTACGTGATCCTGAGCGACCGCGGCATCGACCCGGAACACGCCGCCATCCCGTCGCTGCTGGCCATGTCGGCCGTGCACCACTACCTCATTTCGCGCCGCAAGCGGTCGCAGATCGCCGTGATCGTCGAGAGCGGCGAGGTGTGCGAGACGATGCACGTGGCACTGCTGATGGGCTACGGCGCCAGCGGCGTGAACCCCTACATGGCCTTTGCCATCCTCCGGCAGCTGACCGCCGCGGGCGAACTGCAACTCGACTACGAAGGGGCCGAGCAGCACTACATCCGGGCCGTCGACAAGGGGATGCTGAAGATCATGTCGAAGATGGGCATCTCGACGATCCGCAGCTACCGCGGCGCAGCGCTGTTCGAACCGCTGGGCGTGGGCGATGCGCTGCTCGAACGCTACATGGGCGGCGGTCACTCGTCGATCGGCGGCATCGGACTCGAGGAGGTGGCGCGCCAGGCCTCGGCCCTGCATGCGCGGGGCTTCGCCGCTCCGGCCCTCGAAGAGACGCCGCTCGAGAACTTCGGACGCTACGCCTACCGCCGCGACGGCGAGTTCCACGGCTGGAACCCCGCCACGGTGCTCTCGCTGCAGAGTGCCGCCCGCACGGGCGACGAGGCAACCTTCGCCGAGTTCACCCGCCAGGCCGAACACCGCGACAAGCCGCGTTTCCTGCGCGATCTGATGGAGATCGTCAGCGACCGCCGGCCCATCGCACTCGAGGAGGTCGAACCGGCCGGGGAGATCATGCACCGCTTCGTCGTGGAGGCGATGTCGTTCGGGGCCATCAGCAAGGAGGTGCACGAGACGATCGCCGCAGCGATGAACCGCATCGGCGGCCAGAGCAACACGGGCGAAGGGGGCGAAGATCCGGCCCGCAACACGCCGCTGGCAGACGGCACGTCGCTGCGCAGTGCCGTGAAGCAGGTGGCTTCGGGACGCTTCGGCGTCGATGCCGAGTACCTGGTCAACGCCGACGAGATCCAGATCAAGGTGGCGCAGGGGGCCAAGCCCGGCGAGGGCGGCCAGCTTCCGGGTTTCAAGGTCGACGAGATGATCGCCCGCACGCGCCACTCGATCCCGGGTATCACGCTCATCTCGCCCCCGCCCCACCACGACATCTATTCGATCGAGGATCTGGCCCAGCTGATCTTCGACCTGAAGAACATCAACCCCGAGGCGCTGATCAGCGTGAAACTCGTCGCCGAGAGCGGCGTGGGGACCATCGCTGCGGGCGTGGCGAAGGCCAAGGCCGACAAGATCCTCATCAGCGGTTCGGACGGCGGCACGGGAGCCAGCCCGGCCGACTCCATGAAATACGCCGGCGTACCGGTCGAAATCGGACTGGCCGAGATCCAGCAGACGCTCGTGGGCAACCGTCTGCGGGGCCGCGTGCGGCTACAGGCCGACGGGCAGATGAAGTGCGCCCACGACGTGCTGGTGAGCGCCCTGCTCGGAGCCGAGGAGTATGGATTCGGCACGGCGGCCCTCGTGGTGCTGGGGTGCCGGATGATCCGCAAGTGCCACACGAACACCTGCCCGATGGGCGTGGCGACGCAGAATCCCGAACTGCGGAAGCGCTTCACCGGCAAGCCCGAACACCTGATCACCTACTTCCGGCTGCTGGCCGAAGATCTGCGGCGCCGAATGGCGGCCATGGGTTACGCGCGGCTCGACGATCTGATCGGCCGCAGCGACCTGCTGCGCCAGCGTCCGATTGCCGCCGGCGCACCGGGCGACGGACTCGATCTGCGACGGCTGCTCTTCCGCCCGGCGGGTGACGCCGATCGGCGCCATACCCAGCCGCAGGAGCACGCCCTGACGGAGGTCATCGACCGACAGCTGCTGCCGCTCTCCGACCGGGTGATCGACGAACGGAAGAATCTCGTGCAGGCCCTGCCGATCGCCAACACGGACCGCAGTGTCGGAGCGATGCTCAGCGGCCACATCACGCGCCGCTGCGGCAGCCGGGGACTCACGACGGGTTCGCTGACGGTGACCTTCCGCGGAAGCGCCGGTCAAAGTTTCGGCGCCTTCCTCTGCCCGGGGATTACGTTCCGCCTCGAGGGCGACGCCAACGACTACCTGGGCAAGGGGCTTTCGGGCGGACGGCTCGTTGTCGTACCGCCTGAAGGGAGCCGCTTCGCCGCCGAAGGAAACGTCATCGCCGGCAATACGCTGCTCTACGGCGCCACGGCGGGCGAGGCCTACATCAACGGCCGGGTCGGCGAACGCTTCTGCGTGCGCAACAGCGGAGCGACGGCCGTCGTCGAGGGAGTCGGCGACCACGGTTGCGAATACATGACCGGCGGCCGCGTGGCCATCCTCGGACAGACGGGCCGCAACTTCGCCGCAGGCATGAGCGGCGGTATCGCCTACGTCTGGAACCCGCGCGGCGATTTCGACTACTACTGCAACATGGAGATGGTCGAACTGACGCTGCTCGACCGGGCCGATGACCGCGAAGAGCTGCACCGGCTGATCATCACCCACGTCCGCCACACGAACAGCGCCATCGGCCGTCGGATGCTGGAGAACTGGGAGAGCTACGTGCGGCAGTTCATCAAGGTGACGCCCGTCGAATACAAGCGTTACCTCGAACAGCAACGCCGACAATAGTCTCCGGCACGACACGGCGCAAAAAAAGGGCGGCAACCCGATGGGGTTGCCGCCCTTTTTTTGCGGTCCGGTTCCCGGTTCGCTACAACTTCGGATAGACGTAACCGTTGTAGTAGATCCGTGAATTGCCGTTGGTCCATTCGACGCGGACATCGGGTGCGGGAAATGCCGACGTATTGTATTCGAAGGCCGAGGTGAACTCACATTCCTGCGTGCCGCCGATAATCTGCAGCCCGACAAAACGTCCCTCGGAGACCTTGTATGCCATATGGAGAGGCGTTTCATTTGTGCTGGCGTAGATCGACGGTCCGGAGGCCGAGCCGTCGACCTCGAAGGTCTTGCCGTGGCAGGAGGAGTAGGCCAAAGTCACCCCCTCGTCGGCGGGACGGACCACCAAACCCCCGGCACCGGTGCTCCAGTTCGAAGAAACGATCTTGCTACCCTCATCGGATGCCACGGATGCCACGATACCGGACACGCGGATGGTATAGGATCCGTCCTGATTGTCGGTGAGGGTCGTAGTACCCCCGTTCATGTCGATCTGCGTCTTTTCGCCGTAAGTGGAGGCGCTGTAGACCTTGAAGTCGGACAGCATCTCAACGCTCCATTCGGCACCGCCGGTCAAGGCGGGAGCACCGTTCGTGTGGACGAGCAGCGAACCTCCGAGGTAGAAGCCGCCAGGCATCTGATAATTCGGGTCGAAGGTGAGCTTGTAGCCCTCGGCAACCTCCTCGAGACCGATCTCCTTATAGGGGTTGAAGAGAAGTTTAAGCAGGCTCTTCCCCTCATACTCGACATTCTCCATGGTCACCGACTGATCGCCCGCCTCGCGCTGCTTGGCCACCTCGGCCGCCATCACGGCCACCCGCATGCCGGCATTGGCAGCCTGCATGGCGACCCGATCCTGGGTCATGACGTAGGTGTAGATATATTGACCGGGCCGTACGGGCAGCCAGTCCTTGTAGGAGTCATTCTCCTTGACACAGCTCGAGAGCGCCAGGGCCGCGAGCATCAGCGTAGCAAAAATTCTCTTCATGCGATGTTGTCGGTTATACGTTTTCCATAAAACGGGCTCCGGAGCGGATTACTGCATGCCCGAAGCAAAAAAAACAGGTTCACGCCCCAAAGGTACGATTTTTTTTACGAAGGAGCGGAATATTTGGACAATTCGCCGCAAAATCGTATCTTTAATCCACGATGAAGACCCATTTGATAATCGGAACAACCATTATGTCCTTACTTACCTTCTTCGGATGCGGCCGTTCAAAGGCCCCCGAATACCCGTCGGACACGCTCACGGCGCGCGACGGGCGCGAAATGAGGTTTCATTTCTTCAAACACGCCTCGCTGGCCATCGAGACCGGCGGGAAGTGGATCTACGTGGATCCGGTCAGCGAATACGCCGACTACGCCTCGCTGCCGAAAGGCGATCTGGTGCTGATCACCCACTCGCACCACGACCACCTGGACATCACGGCCGTGGATCGGATTCTGACCCCCGAGACGGAGATTCTCTGCGACCGGACCTCGGCCGAAGCCTTCGAGATGAACTGTTACACGATGCGTCCGGGGAGCGTGGCCACGCCGCGCGACTACGTGAAGATCGAGGCCGTGGCGGCCTACAACACCACGCCGGGACACCTTCAGTTCCACCCGAAGGACCGCGAGGATTGCGGTTATGTGCTGACGATCGGCGGAACACGCATCTACGTGGCCGGCGATACGGAGCCGACTCCGGAGCTGAAGAAGCTGAAAAACATCGACATCGCCTTCCTGCCTGTGAACCAGCCCTATACGATGACCGTCGATCAGGCCGTGGAGGCGGTCAAGGCGATCCGTCCGGCGATCTTCTACCCCTACCATTACGGCGAAGTGGAGGAGAAGACCGATCTGGAGCGCCTCACACAGGAGTTGGACGGGGTGACCGAGGTCCGAATCCGGCCGCTGGAATAACCCTCGCGAGGCTTTTGCCCGCCCGAAACGAATCGGGGCGATCTCTCAGCCGAGAGACCGTCCCGATTCCTTTGAAAGAGGCAGGCAGTTACTTTTTCGCCGCGGATTCGGTATTCGAGGACTTCTTGACTTCGGCCTTCACCTTGAGCGAGGCCAGCCCCTGGATGATCTTCTCGTCGCTGTTCTTCGAGGCATCGTAGACCACGGTCACCTCCTTTTTCTCGAGGCTTACCTGTACGTCCTTGATACCCTTGCCGAGCGAAGGGACGTTGTTCAGGATCTTGTTGACACAATGTTCGCAGTCGACATCGGCCGCAAAGATCGTCGTCACCATCTTTTTGGGAGCGCCCTTGGGGGCAGCCACCGTCAGGCCCACGCCCATCACCAGGGCCAGGCACAGCATCAGAATTCGTTTCATTGTTTTTGCCATTTTATCGGTTGTTGTTTCGGTTTTGTTTTCCGGGTTTTCCGGCATATCGGTCTCCTGTTAGGTATATCGGCCTCCGCTCGGCAGCCTGTCAATAGATATTCAGCCGCAGGCCGATCTTCGCATCTTTGTCAACCGCTGCCGAAGCCTCCCTTCTCAAAGGGAGGTTTGGAGGGATTGTCTGCATCGGTTCCATATCGGCCTCCACTCGGCAGCCGATCAATAGATATTCAGCCGCAGGCCGATATAGAACTTGCGACCCATGAGCGGCCCCCAGACGTTCATCGAGTTGAAGCGATAATCGTATGGATTCTCCGCATTTATGATCGGGTCCTTCTGGATGTAGTCGGCGATGTTCTCACACCCGACATAGAGGTCGAACTTGCCCAACTTGCGGCTCACCTGGGCGTAGAACATCGGATAGCGCGGTGAGTAGTAGCTGTCGGCCAGATCGGCATTCTGCGTCGGAATACGCGCCGGACCGTTCAGCTGCGCCGTGGCATCGAAGGTCCAGCGGCGGAATTTCGTGGCATACTGGATGTTGAGCAGCGTCTTGTACTGACTCACCAGCGGGCGTTCGACACGGGCCGAAGTGCCGTCCGCACGGCGGATCGTCATCTCACTGTCCGTGTAGCGGAACGTGGCGAAGATGTCGAGCCGCTCGACGGGCGTCCACGAGAAGTCGATCTGATAGGTATCGGTGAACGAACGGCCGTCGGTGCTGTAGAAGACAATCTGATCGGCGAACATCTCCTGGTCGGCCACCACCGAGTTGTAGAACTGCGTGCGGAAGTAGTCGAAACTCAGCGTGGCGTCATCGGGCTCGACAAGGCCGAAGGTCTGCGTGAGGCTTCCACCCGCGGTGAGGGCCTTCTCCATACGGTCGATATCGCGGAACGAACCGTCGAAGTGCAGCCCGGCTTCGTCGAAGGTCACCGGACGGATGGCGCGGCCCGTAGCCAGCACGCCGATGTTGTCCGTGATGAGGTTCGTCGAACGGTAACCCAGACCGGCCGAGGCGCGGAGCGTGGTCGAGCGGGTGATGTTCCACTTCAGATGGCCGCGCGGCGTGACGAAGAAGCGGTCGTAATAGTGGTTGTAGTCGCCGCGCACACCGGCCACGACCGAGAACTTGTCCTTGATGGCATAGGTGTACTCGGCGTAGAGGCCCGCCTCACGCTCGTTGCGGTCCAGATCGAAATCGGCGCTGGCCAACTGTGTGATCCAGGGCGTGCGGTTGAGCAGCCCCTCACGGTAGTAGTCCAGATGGAGCTGTCCGCCGACGATGAGCGACGAACGGTAGGTGAAGTAGTGGTTGTACATCAGATTCAGGGCCAGCGAATTCTGGTTGCCGTCGTAGTTGTTCAGCCCGAAGTAGGCCGCCTCGTTGAAGTGGTCGAAATCGGCCACGAACGCCAGGTTCGAGCGCATCTCGTCCTCCTCCTCGGCATCGTAGACCGACGGCCCGACTGGCATGCCGAGCTTGAAATAGCCGTTGACGTTGCGGTTGCGGATGTGCGAACCGTAGAACGGCATGGGCTTGGGCTTGTCCTCGTCCGTCCAGTTCCAGTCCTCGAGCATGGCGTCGCGCATGGCCGTCGTATTCTTGTAGTCCATCATGCCGCCCAGGCGGTTCTCCTGGACGAACTTCCAGCCCCAGCGGATCTGCATGCCGTTGTCGGCGGCATAGAGCCACTTGTTGGCCACGTTGACCTGGTTCGAGATGGGCAGATCGTGGAATCCGTCGTCGTTGTGGTCCATCCTCCGCACGTCGGTGTCACCCGAACCGTGGAGCAGGATGACGCTCGAGAGTTTCTTGTCCCGCGTGACGGGGAAAGCCGACGAGAGGTTGACCTCGGGGCGGAGCTCATCGTCGAGATAGACGTTCAGGAAGAGGCGCTCCTCGTCCGTTGGTTTGCGGTGTTCGAGGTTGATCTGCCCGGTGATGGCCTCGTGGCCGGCCGTCACCGAGGCCACGCCCTTCGAGACCTGGATCGAGTTGAGCCACATGCCCGGCGTGTAGCTCATGCCGTAGGGGGCGCTCAGGCCGCGCATGATCGGGCGGTTTTCGTCGAGGATCTGGGTGTAGGTTCCGGCCAGACCGAGCATCTTGATCTGCCGGGCTCCGGAGATGGCGTCGCTGTAGCCGACGGTCACCGAGGCGGAGTTTTCGAACGACTCGGCCAGGTTGCAGCAGGCCATCTTGCAGAGGCCCGCAAAGGAGATCATCTCGCCCTTGACGATGCCGTCGCGCTTGACGAAGTTGCCGCTGACGGTCCCTTCGACGACGACATCCTCCAGAGCTACGCCCTCCGCACGCAGGGCGAACTCGACGCGCTCGGCGCCGTTCTCGACGCGGAGCGTATCATTGACATAACCGAGATACGAGGCCACCAGACGGTCGTATCCCCGGACGCGATGGAGCAGAAATACCCCCTGGGCATCGGTGCTGGCCCCGATGGTGGTTCCGGCCCAGTAGACCGAAGCGCCGACGAGGGGGTTGTTGTCGGCGTCGCGCACCACGCCGCGCAGGTCCTGGGCCACGGCGGCCCCGCACCCGCAGAGGACGGCCAAAGCCGTCATGAAAAGAGTGTTCAGATGCAAGCGAATCATGAGATCATCCAATTTGTTTACGCCGGCAAAGGTATCGCAACGTTTTTGCAACCCGATTGCAAAGACGGGCAGCGCGCGAAGATCAGTGTTTCGACCGGCAGGCGGGACAACGTCCCTTGATCAGGTAATTGATCTCCCGGACCTCATACCCCTCGGGATAGCTGATCACGGGGATATGGATGTTGTCCAGGCAGAAGGTTTTTCCACAGATTTCGCAATGGAAGTGGCAATGCATCTCCTCGACGCGGCAGGCGTGGTCGTTGTGGCAGAGGCAGTATTTCGTGGCGCCGCTGCCGTCCTCGACGACGTGGAGCAGATGGTGACGGGCGAAGAGCGTGAGCGAGCGGAAGATCGAGGATTTGTCGAGCGTGTCGGCCTCGGTTTCGAGGTCGGCGAGGCTGAACGTATTCTCGAAGCGCTCCATGATCTCGAGCAACAGGATCCGCACCGCCGTAGGGCGGATACCGTGTTGTTGCAGAATCTCTTCCAAACGGTTGTCGTTCATGCTTTTCGACGGTCAACTGCTGTCAGGCCTGCCCCGACAGCGGAGTTCAACGATTTGCGAAACAGGGGAAAAACCGGCGACGTACGGCCAGGGAGCTCATACGCGGCGGAGTGTGCGCAGCTCCGCCGCACACGCTCCCGACTACCCTCTCACGGGAGGAGCCCTCATCCCGCGGTTCCGCAGGATGACCTCCCGGGGGAGCGGAACCGGAGCAAGCGAAGCATCGCCGGCCGGAAGGATGAGACGGGCCGGTTCGGGGAGTTCGGCCGCCAGCGAAGGCGGCAGTTCCGAGACGATGCAACGGAGATATTTTTCGCTGTCGTCCGAATGCGACGACGTATAGAGTTCGATTTCGGTGGAGTGCCGGTCGCAGTCGCAGCCCGCAGCGAGCCACCCTCCGCCACAGGGCAGCGGATCGGTGCACAGGTCGGCCGCGCAGCACTCCGCACAACGGTGTTCGGTCTGCGCACGCATCATGCCCAGACACTTGCAGGTCATCGACGCCAGCGACACCGAGGCCGTTGCCGCGATGTACAGGGCGCAGAGCGCCAGAGCTATGCAGCGTTTGAACTTCATGATTCGATGATCCCGCACGGGACGAGTTGTCCGATCCACTTCCGGGCGTCGCTGCGGGCTCTCTCGGGGCTCACGTTGTAGCGTTCCGTCAATGCTTCGGCCACCTGTTGGGCCGAGAATTCCCGCCCGCGGAAGAGATTCCACAGCGCACGGGCCGACGCGTTGAGCGCCAGAATGCGTGTCGGAGCGGCGGTTTCGGCCTCTCCGGGGGCCACGGCAACCTGTTCACCGGCCATTTCGCGGAGCCTGTATTCGGAACGGATCTTCATCATGCAACGACTTGTCCGAGGGCAAAAATAGGAAAAATTCCGAAGAACGCCTAATTTTTCGTACCTTTGTGAACATGGAATCTGTCACGGACAACATCTACCGCACACTCGAACGCTACTGGGGCTTTACGTGTTTCCGCTCCGTTCAGGAGCAGATCATCCGTTCGGTAATGGAGGGGCGCGACACGCTGGTGCTGATGCCCACCGGAGGCGGGAAATCCCTCACCTACCAGGTTCCGACGATGGCGCGCGAGGGGTTGTGCATCGTCGTCACGCCGCTCATCGCCCTGATGAAGGATCAGGTCGACCGACTTCGGCGGCAGGGAATCCCGGCCGTGGCGATCCACTCGGGGCTCTCGCCGCGGCAGATCGACATCGCACTGGACAACTGCGTCTATGGCGACACGAAATTCCTCTACGTGGCGCCCGAACGGCTGACCACGGAAGCCTTCCGTCTGCGGGTCGTGCGGATGCCCGTGACGCTGCTGGCCGTCGACGAAGCGCACTGCATCTCGCAGTGGGGCTACGACTTCCGCCCCTCCTACCTGCGGATCGCCGAGCTGCGCGAGCAGCTGCCGGGCGTCCCGGTGCTGGCGCTGACGGCCTCGGCGACGCGCCCCGTGGCCGAGGACATCATGCTCCATCTGAAATTCGCCGAGCCGAACGTCATCCGCAGCAGCTTCGCGCGGCCGAACCTTTCGTACAGCGTCCGCCACACGGACGACAAACTGGGCCAGCTGCTGCGGCTGCTGCACAACGTTCCGGGATCGGGCATCGTCTACACCCGCACGCGCGACGGGGCCGAACAGCTGGCCGAACAGCTCCGCAACGAGGGCATTACGACGGCCGCCTACCACGGCGGTCTGGGCCACGCCGACCGTTCGCAGCGTCAGGAGGAGTGGCTGCAGGGACGGGTCCGGGTGATGGTTGCGACGAACGCCTTCGGCATGGGCATCGACAAGGGTGACGTGCGCTTCGTGGTCCACTACGCGATGTGCGACTCGCTGGAGAGCTACTACCAGGAGGCCGGGCGTGCCGGACGCGACGGCAAGCGGGCCTACGCGCTGCTGCTCGTCGCCTCGGACGACGGCGAACGGATCTCGCGCCGTTTCGAGCAGGAGTTTCCGCCACTGGAGAAGATCAAGGAGATCTACGAGCGGATCTGTTCCTACCTGCAGATCGGCATCGGCGAAGGGGGCGAGACGAGCCATCTGTTCAACCTCTACGACTTCTGCGCGCGGGAACACCTCTATGCCGGGACGGTGCAGAGCGCCGTGAAGCTGCTCCAGCAGAACGGCTACATGACCCTGACCGATCTGCAGGACAACCCTGCTCGGGTAATGTTCTGCGTGAGCCGCGACGATCTCTACCGGCTTCGGCTCCAGCGCGACCGGCTCGACCCGTTCATCCGCACGCTGCTGCGCCTCTACAACGGCATCTTCACCGAATTCCGCCCCATCGACGAGGGCGAACTGGCCACCTGGAGCGGCTATACGGTCGAACGGGTCAAGGAACTGCTCCGGGAGTTGTGGCAGCTGCGTGTGATCCGTTACATTCCGTCGAACCGCTCGCCGCTGCTCTACCTGAACGAAGAGCGGCTTCCGCGCGAGGATCTCTACATTGCCCCGGAGACCTACCGCCGCCGGCAGGAACTCATTCGCGAACGCTTCGAGCAGATGCTCGCCTACGCGCGCAACGAAACGGAGTGCCGCAGCACGATTCTGGAGCACTATTTCGGGGCCGAGTCTGCGGAGCCGTGCGGGATCTGCGACGTCTGCCTGGCCCGCAAGCGGGCGGCCAAAGCGGCTGCCGGAACTCCGAATACGCCGGGCGGTGCGAACGAAAACCCTTCCTCGGCCGACTCCGACACCCCATCGACCGCCTCCGCCGCTCCGTCGGCCGCGGCTTCGGACGAGGAGTTGCGGCGACAGTTGCTCGAACGGTTGACGGCCCGTCCGGCCGATCCGCGCCAACTGGCTGCCGGTTGTGCCGCTTCGCCCGAACGCATCGCCTCGGTGCTCCGCGAATTGCTCGCCGAGGGCAAAATCGTCGCCGACGGCAGCGGGATATTGAAAATTATTCCGTAATTTTGCAGGAACATTCACTCGGGATGACCACAGTCAACAACTTTACCGATAAGATCAGCAACGAAGAGACCGCCCAGCTTCCGGCCATCGAGTTCGGAGGCCGGATCTGTATCATCGACCACGAACGCGACATCGTCGAGGCCTGCAAGGTGCTTGCCGCCGAACCGGTGATCGGCTTCGACACCGAGACGCGGCCGTCGTTCCGTCCGGGGGTGACCTTCCGCGTATCGCTGCTCCAGCTCTCGACGCCGACGGTCTGCTATCTCTTCCGGCTGAACCGGATTCCGCTGGCCAAACCCATCCTGCAGCTGCTCGAGAACAAACAGGTGCTCAAGGTCGGGGCCGATGTGGCAGGCGATCTGCGTGCGCTGCACCAGATCCGCCACTTCCGCGAGGCGGGATTCATCGACCTGCAGTCGATCGCCCCGCAGTGGGGCATCGGCGAGAAGAGCCTGCGCAAGCTCTCGGCCATCGTGCTGGGACAGCGTGTCTCGAAGGCCCAGCGGCTGAGCAACTGGGAGGCCGCGACGCTGACCGACAAGCAGCAGCTCTACGCCGCCACCGATGCGTGGGTCTGCACACGGATCTACGAAAAGCTGCTCCGCACCCCGCAAAAAACGCTACGATCATGATACCACAAGTCATTCTGCGCAAAGGCAAGGAGGAGTCGCTCCTGCGCCGCCACCCGTGGATCTTCTCGGGGGCCATCGACCACATCCGGGCCGAAGAGGAGGAGGATTTCGCCGAAGGGGCCCTCGTCGAGGTCTACACCCACACGGGCGACTTCATCGCCCAGGGCCACTACCAGGTCGGATCGATCGCCGTGCGGGTGCTCTCGTTCGAACGTGAACCGATCGACCAGGCATGGTGGAACCGGCGCGTGGCCGTGGCCCACGACGTGCGGCGCACGCTCGGTCTGACGGACAACCCCACGACGACCTGCTACCGGCTCATCCACGGCGAGGGGGATTCGCTGCCGGGACTCGTGGTGGACATCTACGGCACGACGGCCGTCATCCAGTGCCACTCGGTGGGGATGTACCGTTCACGGATGGAGATTGCCGAGGCGCTGCGCGCGGCCTACGGCGACCGCCTGACGGCCATCTACGACAAATCGTCGCAGACACTCCCCTTCAAGGCGCACCTCGGGGCCGTTGACGGCTACCTGTGGGGCCACGCCGAAAACCCGTCGCAGGTGGTCCTCGAGAACGGCGAACAGTTTCTCGTCAACTGGGAGGAGGGGCAGAAGACGGGCTTCTTCCTCGACCAGCGTGAGAACCGCGAGCTCGTGAAACGCTACGCCCGAGGCCGCACGGTGCTCAATACGTTCTGCTATACGGGCGGATTTTCGGTCTATGCCCTCTCGGGCGGGGCTCGCGAGGTGGTTTCGGTCGACTCGTCGGAGCGGGCCGTGGAGCTGGCCACGGAGAACATGCGGCTCAACTTCGGAGAGACGGACAACCACCGGGAACTGGCGGCCGATGCCGTGGAGTACCTCAAGGAGATCGGTGACCGCTACGACCTGATCATCCTCGACCCTCCGGCCTTCGCCAAACACCACAAGGTGTTGAGCAACGCCATGCAGGGCTACAAACGGCTCAATGCACGGGCATTGTCACAGATCCGTCCGGGCGGCATACTCTTCACCTTCTCCTGCTCGCAGGCAGTTTCGAAGGAGCTGTTCCGCACAACGGTCTTCTCGGCGGCAGCCATCGCCGGGCGCAAGGTGCGGATTCTGCACCAGCTGACCCAGCCGGCCGACCACCCGATCAACATCTACCACCCCGAGGGCGAATACCTCAAGGGGTTGGTTCTCTACGTCGAGTAGCGAAAGGGGCGAAGAGGGGGCGAAAAAGGGCCCGGGCCGACGAGAGAATCCGGAGAACAGGGAGAACCCGGGCAGCCGAGAGGAAGCCAAGCCGTCGAGAGAGTCCAAGCCGCCGAGAGGAACCCGGGCAACCGAGGGTATGCCAAAACGCTGCAAGGAGCCGGGCACCAAGGGAGCCGGGCCGCGGAAAAGAAGGCCGAATCGAATTCCAAATTCCAGCTAAATATGAAATGCTTGTCGATCCTTGCGGCGATACTCTGTTTCGCCGCCCCACTGACGGCAAAGAGCCGTCTGGAGACCTTAACGCTGCATAGCCAACTGCTCAACGCCGACAAGAGCTGCACGGTCTACCTGCCCGACGGCTACGACTGCGACACGACGCGCAGCTACCCAATTCTCTACCTGCTTCACGGCGCCAGCGATACCCATACGGCCTGGACCGAGAAGGGCAACATGCGCCAGATTGCCGATGAAGCCTTTGCCGCGGGACTGGCCCACCCGATGGTGATCGTCATGCCCGACGCCTCGGGCGAGGGCGAGAACCACACCGGTCTTCACATGGGCTACTTCGATGTTCCGGGCTGGCCCTACGAACGCTTCTTCTTCGAGGAGTTCATGCCGCAGATCGAGAGCCGCTACCGGATTCTTGCCGACAAACAGCACCGTGCCATTGCCGGGCTTTCGATGGGCGGAGGCGGCACGGCGGCCTATGCCCTCCGCCACCCGGAGCTGTTCGGCTCGGCCTGCTCGATGAGCGGGCTGCTGGATCTCTTCCCCTCTCCACGCAACTACGACAACGACTTCCAACGCTCCGTGGTGGAGAACTCGCCGGTGGCACAGCTGCGTGCGATGACCGACCAAGAGGTGGAGCAAGCCCGAACGATTCGCTGGTGGGTGGACTGCGGCGACGACGATTTTCTCTGGAAGAGCAACGTCGCCTTCTACACGCTGATGCGCGAGCGCAACATCCCCGTCCAGTACCGGATGCGCGACGGCGGCCACACGTGGCGTTACTGGCAGCAGGTGCTGGCCGACATACTGACCTTCTTCTCGATCGGTTTCGACGAATAGAAGGAGCACCCAATCCGGTCCCGAAGCACACCGCACGAAAAAGGGCTCTCCCGCCGGGGGAGAGCCCTTTTTTCATACGGCTTCGTTCGAAGCTCCGGGACGTCAGTCTGGCCGGATCACCGACCCCGACGAACCGCGGACAACGGCCATCCGACTATTTGCGGCGGGCGCGCTGCTGCTCCTGCTGACGGAGCAACTCTTCATAACGCTGCTGGAATTTCGATTTCTTGCCCTTGGATTTTCGGGCGGCATTGGCCTCCATGATGGCATGGATCTTCTCGTCATCGACCATCCGCCGGATCACGAGCGTCTGCCCGATGGTAATGAGGTTCGAGAGGAGGTAATAGTAGCACAGACCGCTCGAGTAGCTGTTGAACCACAGGAGCATCATGATCGGCATCAGATAGAGCATCATGAACTTCATGCCGGCCATCTGGGGCTGTGAGGAGGCCGTCTGCTGGTAGTTGTACCACGAATAGCCGAAGAGCGAAATGGCCATCAGCAGGGCAAACAGCGAGACATGGTCGCCGTAGAAGGGGATCGAGAAGGGCAGATTCAGCACGCTGTCGTACGACGAGAGGTCGTCGGCCCAGAGGAACGACTGCCCGCGCAGCTCGATCGAAGCCGGGAAGAAGCGGAACATGGCGATCAGGATCGGCAACTGAATCAGCATCGGAATACAACCGCCCATGGGGTTGATGCCGGCCTTCTTGTAGAGCTCCAAGGTGGCCTGCTGGCGCTTCATGGCATCCTCCTGCTTGGGATACTTCTTGTTGAGTTCGTCGACCTTGGGCTTGATCAGTCGCATCTTGGCCATCGAGACATAGCTCTTGTAGGTCATCGGGAAGATAACGATCTTGACCAGAATGACGAGGATCAGGATGATGATGCCGAAGTTCGCGATGTAGTTGCGCAGGAAGTCGAAGACCGGAATCACGCACCAGCGGTTGACCCAACCGAAGATACCCCACCCCAGCGGAACCAGCCGTTCGAGGTGGATGTCGTCACCGGCCGGGAACTCGACCTTCTTGAGGATCGAATACTTGTTGGGGCCGAAGTAGAAGGCGAAGTCATAGTTCTGGGTCTGCGGCGTATAGGGCACGGTCATCTGAGCCGAGAAGCTCTTGAGCAGATCCGATTCGGGAGCGGCCGTCGTGAACGACAGGTTGGCATAGGAGACATTCTCCGGGGCGATGAAGACCGACGAGAAGAACTGCTGCTTGAAGGCCACCCAGTTGACCTGCGAAGAGACCTCCTTGGACTTGGACTTTTCGCTCATGCCCAGCTCTTCGATCGAGTTTTCATCGGGGAAGCGGTAGGCCAGCGTGGTGTACATGTTTTCGTTCTGGAATCCACGCTCGTTCTGATAGGTATCGTTCGACCAGTCGATCTGAATCTGGGTCTGGTTGGCCATGGCATGAGCCATGTTGACCAGGCACACGTCGAAATCGACCAGATAGTCGCGCTGCGGGGTCTTCGTATCATATATAAGGTACCGGTACTCCAACGCGGCCCCTTCGGCCACGGGCAGACGCATGACCACCTGTCGGGCCCCGTCCCCGAGCGTCTCGACGGGCTGCGCCTCGAAGACGTAGTCCAGCGTGTTGACGGGGATATTCCGCAGGCCGTTCTTGACGTAGAACGACAACCCGAAACGCGACGTCGAGGGATCCATCAGCTCGACAAGCTGGCTGCGTTCTCCGCGGGGGGCATACTTGGTGAAATCCTTCAGGGTGACCCCCTTGACCTGACCGCCGCGGGTCGAGAAGCGGACGGCGATCACGTCGTTCTCGACGGTGAACTCCTCGGCCTCGGCCTCGCGGGCGGCCGTAAGAGCCTCGCCGAGCATCTCGACCTGACGCACCCGGGCCGCAGCGGCGAGCGAATCGGCATCGGCCGGATCGGCCAACACGGCATCCGCCGCAGCGAGCGAATCGGCGCCTGCAGCCAGCGGGGTCACGGGTTGCGAAGCCCGGGCCACCGAGTCGACATAGGCGTCGTAGAGGGCCTTCTGCTCCTGATATTCTTTCTGTTCCTTACTGCTGAAGAAGGCGAACCCCAGGAAGAGGAGCGCCACGACGGCAATACCGATAATCGATTTCTTATCCATTCAAACGTTGTTGCTTGTTTTTGAGTGAGTAATCAAACGGGGAAGCGATCAAACCGGGCCGGGCTACTTTTTTTTCGCGTCGGTGTAATCGAGTGCGGCCTTGACGAAGGCGACGAAGAGCGGCGAGGGGCTCAACACCGTGCTCTTGTACTCGGGGTGGTACTGCGTACCGACGAACCAGGGATGGTCCTCGATCTCGACCACCTCGACCAGATTGGTGTCGGGGTTCACGCCGACGGCCTTCATGCCGGCGGCCTCGAAACGCTCCAGATAGTCGTTGTTGAATTCGTAACGGTGGCGGTGACGCTCCGAGATGTTGAGTTTCCCGTAGGCGGCAGCCACCTTCGAACCCTTCTTCAGCACGCAGGGATAGGCGCCCAGACGCATCGTGCCGCCCTTGGCCGTGACACCCTTCTGCTCCTCCATCAGGTCGATGACCGGATGGGCCGTCTGCTCCATTTCGCTCGAGTTGGCGTCGGCGATGCCGAGGACGTTGCGGGCGAACTCGATCACGGCGCACTGCATGCCCAGGCAGATTCCGAGGAACGGAATGCGGTTTTCACGGGCGAAGCGCACGGCCTCGATCTTGCCCTCGATGCCGCGGTTTCCGAAACCGGGGGCCACCAGAATACCGGCCATCTTGCCCAGCTGGGCGGCAACAGTCTCGGGTGTGATCTTCTCCGAGTTGACGTAGTGGAGCTTGACGTGGCAGTCGTTGACCGCCCCGGCGTGGATGAACGACTCGCTGATCGACTTGTAGGCGTCGTGGAGTTCGGTGTACTTGCCGACCAGGGCGATGTCGATCTTCCGGGAGGGGTGCTTGATCTTGTCGACAAAGGCGCTCCAGGCGGTCATGTCGGGCTCCTTCTCGGCCGGGAGGTTGAGCTTGTCGAGAACGACCTCGTCCAGGTGCTGTTCGTGCATCTTCAGGGGCACCTCGTAGATCGTCGGCACGTCGATCGACTCCATGACGGCGTTGGCGTCGACGTTGCAGAAGAGGGCCACCTTGCGCTTGAGGGAGGTGGTCAGGGGACGCTCGGCGCGCAGCACGAGGATGTCGGGCTGCAGACCGTTCTCGAGCAGCGCCTTGACCGAGTGCTGCGTCGGTTTGGTCTTCATCTCGCCCGAAGCGGCCATGTAGGGGATCAGCGTCAGATGGACCAGCGCCGTATTCCTGTAGCCGAGCGAGTAGCGGAGCTGACGCACCGACTCGATGAAGGGCTGCGACTCGATGTCGCCGACCGTACCGCCGATCTCGGTGATGATGATATCAAACTTTTTGGTCTGACCCAGCAGCTGGATGCGGCGTTTGATCTCGTCGGTGATGTGGGGGATGACCTGCACCGTGCGGCCGAGGTATTCGCCCTTGCGCTCCTTCTCGATGACGCTCTTGTAGATGCGGCCCGTAGTGACGTTGTTGGCCTTCGAGGTGGGCTGATTCGTAAAGCGTTCGTAGTGGCCCAGGTCGAGGTCGGTCTCGGCGCCGTCTTCGGTGACATAGCACTCGCCGTGCTCGTAGGGGTTGAGCGTTCCGGGGTCGACGTTGATATAGGGGTCGAGTTTCTGAATGGTCACCGAATAGCCACGCGCCTGCAGCAGGCGGGCGATCGAAGCCGAAATGATACCCTTGCCGAGCGACGATGCCACACCGCCCGTCACGAATATGTACTTGGGTTTGGTCAGTTTCATGCTGTTTTGATTTTCTGTATTTTGTCTTGTCTGTCTCTTACGGTTGAATCCTTAAACACCGATCGACCGGACTGGCTCCGATCGATACGGTTTGAGAAGCATCTGTCAGGCGTTCGGGTCCTTGTCTGCGTCGGCCTCCTGGCGGTCGATCATGCGGACCTTCTCGACGGTTGCGGCCATCTCCTGGCGGGCCCGTTCGATCTTGGCGCGCACGTCGGCGATGAGCGACTCGGCGTTTTTCGATTTGGCGAAGAATCCGATGTTGTTCTCCAGCAGGGCGATCTCCTGCTCCAGCTGACGCACCTTGTTGTAGAGACGGTCGCGTTCCGTGCGCAGGCGGCGGTCGCCGGAGCCCTTCATCGAGGAGATCTTCTCGCGGAAGCGGCCCATCGAGCGGTCGCGTTCCGAACCGCGCAGGGCGTTGAAGAGTTCGTCGACGGCGGCCTTGTATCGCTTCTGAATGGCATCCTTCTGCTTGATGGGCACGAATCCGATCTCGCTCCAGCGGCGCTGGAAGTCGCGGATCACCTCGTAGCCGCCCGTGCGGACGTCGGCCGCGGCCATTTCGTCGAGCAGGGCCTGCTTGCGGCGCAGGTTCTCCTCATACTCGCCGTCGACCGAGGCGAAGTGGGCGGCCTTGCGCTCGAAGAACTTGTCGCAGGCGGCGCGGAAGCGTTTCCAGACGGCCTCGGAGTGGCGGCGCGAGACGGCGCCGATCTGTTTCCAGCGGGCCTGCAGGGCGATCAGTTCGTCAGTGGTCTTCTTCCACTCCTCGCTGTTCACCAGTGATTCGGCAGCCTCGCAGATCTCGTTCTTGAGCTGCAGGTTGTGCTCCATCTCGGTCTTCAGGCCGGCGTAGAACTGGCGCTTGGCCTCGAAGAACTTGTCGCAGGCCGTGCGGAAACGTTCGTAGATACGGTTGTTGTCCTTCTTGGGGGCGAAACCGATGGTCTTCCAGGTCTTCTGGATCTCGAGCAGTTTGTCGCTGGCACGGTTCCACTCCTTGCGGGTAGTGAGCGGCTGCGAGGCGAGCTCCTCGGTTGCCTCGCAGAGGCCGGTCTTGAGTTCGAGATTCTTGACCTGTTCGGCCTTCAGGGCCTCGAAGTGCTCCTGATGCAGTTTGTTGATGCGGCTCGAAGCGGCCTTGAAACGCTCCCAGAGCGTCTCCTTGTACTCGTTGGCCACGGGACCCGTCTCGCGCCACTGATCGTGGAGCTTCTGCAGCTTGTGGAAGGCCTCGACCACCGAAGGTTCGAGCAGCAGGGCCTCGGCCTGTTCGCAGAGGGCGACCTTCTGTTCGTAGTTTTTCTTCAGATCCAGGTCGCGCAGTTCCTTGTTGATCTTGATGAAGTTATAGAAGTTCTCGACATGGAGGTTGTAGGTCTCCCAGAGATCCTTGATGTACTGCTGGGGAACGGGTCCCGTTTCGCGCCAGCGCTGCTGCAGTTCGCGGAACTTGTTGAAGGTATGGTTGAGCGTCTCATCGGAGTTTACGAGCTCCTTGAGCTCCTCGATGATCTGCTGCTTGACCTTGAGATTGGCCTCCTTTTCGGCCTCGAGGTTGGCGATGAAGATGTCGCGGCGGCGGCGGTACTCCTTGAAGAGCTCCTTGAGCTGCACCTCGGCGCCGTCGACGGCAGGGGCGAAATCCTCCTCGGCACCGCCCCCCTCGAGGAAGCGGCGGCGTGCCGCCTCGACCTCGGCGCGGCGCAGGCGGTAGAAGGCGATCTTCAGCGCCTCGACATCGCGGCGGATCGACTGTACGGGCTGCTCTTCGAGCATGCGGGCGAAGAGTCCCACGAGCTCCTCCTTGCTCTTGCCGGCGAACTTCTCCTCGGGCGAGCTTTTCTGCTCTTCGGCCAGCTGATCGGCTTCGGCCTCCTCGGCGGTTTCGCCCTCGAGTTCGAGTCCGGCGTCGTGGGCGGCCAGAGCGGCCTCCTCGTCGGCGAAATCGACCCGCACGTCAGCGGGAGCCGTCTCGTCATCGAATTCGGCGACGGGTTCCGCAGCGGGTTTGATCCGGGCGCGTTTGGGGCGTGCCACCTCTTCCGGGGCTACCTCTTCCGGAGCGGCACCGACGGGCTCCTGCGGAGTCTCCGGCATCGGGGCCGTCACGGATTCAGCCGGGGTCGACGCCTCGGTCGGAGTTTCGGGTTCAGCGGATTCGGGAGTCGCCACGGGACTCGTTTTCGCATCTTCAGCCACGGGGCTGACTTGCTCCTCGGGAGCAGGAAGTGTCGATTTTTCAGTAGCCATCACAGTAGAGGTTTTTGCATCCCGGCGAAGGGAGCGTCCATAAATCCCGCAAATATAACCATTTTATGCGGAACCCGAAAGAGAAATCGACAAAACCTGCAACAAGCGCGCAATCCCGACCTACAGCGGAACGGTCCCGCACC
Source organism: Alistipes megaguti (assembly GCF_944320325.1). NCBI lineage: Bacteria > Pseudomonadati > Bacteroidota > Bacteroidia > Bacteroidales > Rikenellaceae > Alistipes > Alistipes megaguti. The sequence goes on along the minus strand of NZ_CALUHA010000006.1, from coordinate 65,482 downwards.
GCGGGGAGGTGATCCGCCGAAAAAAACGGCGGGATTTCGGAAAATTTTTGTTACATTCGCAAGTTGTATACCCCGCGGCGCACTCCGGTCCGCCGCCCCAGAACCTGACGACAATGAGCCATCGCATCCTGCTGGTGGACGACGAGGTGGACATCCTCGAATTCGTCCGATACAACCTCGTCCGCGAGGGTTACGAGGTCTTCACGGCGCAGAACGGCGCCGAGGCGCTGAAGGTTGCCGCCGAGTGCCATCCGCATCTGATCCTGCTGGACATGATGATGCCCGTGATGGACGGTGCGCAGACCTGCCGGGCGATCCGCGCCAACCCCGAACTGAAGGATACGATGGTGGTTTTCCTCTCGGCGCTGGGCGAGGAGGAGCAGCAGCTGACGGGCTTCGGCGTGGGGGCCGACGACTACCTGACCAAACCGATCAAGATGAAGCTGCTGGTGAGCCGCGTGCAGGCGATCCTCAAGCGCATCGACGCCGGCACGCCTCCCGAGAAGCGGCCTTCGGCGGGGATTACGGTCGACCGCGAACGCTACATGGTGATCCGCGACGGCGAGGAGATCAGCCTTCCGCGCAAGGAGTTCGCGTTGCTCGATTTGCTCTACTCGTCGCCGGGCAAGCTGATTCCGCGCGAGGAGATCTACGCCAAGATCTGGGGTGCGGAGGTGGTCGTGGGCGACCGCACGATCGACGTCCACATCCGCAAGCTGCGCCAGAAGATCGGCGACGAACGCATCGTCACGGTCAAGGGCGTCGGCTACAAGTACGAGCCCTGAGAGGGGGCGTTCGGTCGGACCGATGGGAGATCGGTCCGCATGAAAAAGGTTAGCAAGGTTAAGAATCATGATACAGGAAGGTAAATACCGCCGGATCGTCGTCAAGGTGGGCAGCAACGTGCTCACGCGCGAGGACGGCCGGCCCGACACGACGCGCATTTCGGCGCTGGTCGACCAGCTGGCACGCCTCCACCGGGCGGGCATCGAGACGATACTCGTCTCGTCGGGGGCCGTAGCCTCGGGGCGCAGCCTGCTCGAACCGTGCACGGGACGCATCGACACGGTCTCGGCACGCCAGCTCTATTCGGCCGTGGGACAGGTGCGGCTGATGACGCGCTACTACGACCTGTTCCACGAATACGGCATTGCGTGCGGGCAGGTGCTCACCACCAGGGAGAGCCTCTCGACGCGGCGCCAGTACCTCAACCAGCGCAACTGCATGGAGGCGATGCTGACGGCCGGGGTGATCCCGATCGTCAACGAGAACGACACGATCTCCGTGACGGAGCTGATGTTCACCGACAACGACGAACTTTCGGGGCTCGTGGCGGCGATGATGGGGGCCGATGCGCTGCTGATTCTGAGCAACGTCGACGGCATCTACGACGGTTCGCCGTCGGATCCCGCCTCGCGCATCATCCGGCGCGTGGCTCCGGGCGAGGACCTCTCGCCCTATATCGACGCGACGCGTTCGTCGCGCGGGCGCGGGGGCATGACCTCGAAGAACCGCATCGCCAGCCGCGTGGCGGGCGAAGGGATCGAGGTGGTGATCGCCAACGGCCGCCGCGACAACATCCTGACGGAGCTCGTTCTGGGCGACGGCGAGGTGATCTGCACGCGTTTCGAGCCCTCCGCCCGCCCGGCCTCGGGGCTCAAGAAGTGGATAGCCAGCAGCGAAGGCTTCGCCAAGGGGGCGCTGCGGCTCGATGCCGGAGCGGTCGAGGCCATCCGGCGGAGCCAGGCGGCGAGCATCCTGGCCGTGGGGGTCACGCAGGTCGAGGGCGACTTCGAGCGCGACGACATCGTGCGGATCCTTTCGCCCGAAGGGATGCCGCTGGGCGTGGGACGCATCGCGTGCGACAGCGCCACGGCCCGCCGCAACCTGGGCCGCAAGGGGCTCCGCCCGCTGATTCATTGTGATTACCTCTATCTGGAATAGACGCATGCAAACCGATTACCAACCCCTTTTCGAGGCGGCCCGGCAAGCCGGCGCCGCCCTGCCTGACATCCCGGCCGAACGCCTCTCGGAGGCGGTCCGCACGGCGGCCGAAGCGCTGCGCCGCCACCTGGAGGAGATCCTCGCGGCCAACGCCGAGGATCTGGCCGCCATGGACCCCACGTCGCCGCTGTGCGACCGGCTGCGGCTCACGCCCGAGCGGCTCGAGACGATGGCCGCAGACATGGAGTCCGTTGCCGGACTTCCCTCGCCGCAGGGCGAGACGCTGGCCGCCTGGAAGCGCCCCAACGGCATGACGATCCGCAAGGTGCGCGTGCCGTTCGGCGTCGTGGGGATGATCTGCGAGGCGCGGCCCAACGTCACGACGGACATCTTCTCGCTCTGCCTGAAGACGGGCAACGCCTGCGTGCTGAAGGGCGGCAGCGACGCCCGCCGCTCGAACGAGGCCATTGCCCGCGTGCTGCACGAAGCGCTCCGCCGGTCGGGGATCGACGAAGCGTCGTTCACGCTGCTGCCTTCGGACCACGCCGCCGTAGGGGCGCTGCTCCACGCCGTGGGCTACGTCGACGTGGTGATTCCGCGCGGCGGTGCGGGACTGATCCGCTTCGTGCGCGAAGAGGCCCGCGTACCGGTGATCGAGACCGGTGCGGGGATCGTCCACACCTACTTCGATGCAGCGGGCGATGTCGAAAAGGGGCGCCGCGTGATCTGCAACGCCAAGACACGCCGCGTGAGCGTCTGCAACGCCCTGGACTGCCTTCTCGTCCACCGCTCGCGGCTCGACGACCTGCCGGCGCTCTGCGCCCCGCTGGCCGAACGCCACGTCACGCTCTACGCCGACACCGCATCGCTCGCGGCCCTCGAAGGGCACTACCCTGCCGAGCTGCTCCAACAGGCCACCGAAGCGAGCTACGGCACGGAGTTTCTCGACTACAAGCTGGCCATCCGGAGCGTTGCGTCGCTCGACGAGGCGCTCGCACACATCGCCCGCTACACGTCGCACCACAGCGAGTCGATCGTAACCGAAGATGCGTCGGCGGCCGAACGCTTCACGCGCCGCGTCGATGCGGCGTGCCTCTACGTGAACCTGCCGACGTCGTTCACCGACGGCGGACAGTTCGGCTTCGGGGCCGAGGTCGGGATCTCGACCCAGAAGCTCCACGCCCGGGGTCCGATGGGACTTCCCGAACTGACCACCTACAAATACATCGTCACGGGCGACGGCCAGATCCGGCAACCGTAGCAGAACGGATGAAAGATCCCGCTTTTCGGGCAAAAAAACAGAACAATCCGTAATCATTTTTTTCGTTAAATTTGCAAGTCCGTAGAATAATATCTACTTTTACTTATGATTCGTGAACTCTTCTGCGTGGGACTGGGCGGCGCCATCGGCTGTATGGCCCGTCATGCGCTTTCGACATGGATGCTCGGCGGCCATCTGCTGTTCGGTTTTCCGCTGGGGACCTTCACGGTCAATGCCGTAGGATCGCTCGTGATCGGCTTCCTGCTCCAGACACTCAACTCCTCAACGTGGGGATGGCTGCTGGTGACGGGGCTCTGCGGAGGCTTCACGACCTTCTCGACCTTTTCGGCCGATACGGTGCGGCTGCTCAGGGCCGGCGACTACACCCCGGCGGTCTGCTATGTGGTGCTGAGCATCGCGGTCTGCCTGCTCTTTACGGCGCTGGGCATGCTCCTCGGCTCGCAGACCCGCACGGCGTGAGGCAAAAACGAATGAAACAACAAAGACTCAAAAAGAATAAACTATGGTAATTCTCGTATTGAACTGCGGTTCGTCGTCGATCAAATACCAGGTGATCGACATGACGGACGCATCGGGCAAACTGCTCGCCAAAGGACTCGTGGAACGCATCGGCCTTCCGGAGGGAGACCTCACGCACAAACCCGTGGGCAAGACGCCCTTCGAACTCCACCAGCCGATTCCCGACCATACGACCGGCATCAAACTGGTGCTCGAGGCACTGACCGACCCCTTGCACGGCGTCATCGCGTCGCTCGACGAGGTGAAGGCCGTCGGCCACCGCGTGGCCCATGGCGGCGAATACTTCCCGGCCAGCTGCCTGGTCACGGAGGATGTCAAGGCCAAGATCCAGTCGCTGTGCCAGATCGCACCGTTGCACAACCCGGCCAGCCTCGAGGGAATCAACGCCGTGGAGAAGGTGCTTCCGGGCATCAGACAGGTGACGGTCTTCGACACGTCGTTCCACCAGACGATCCCGGCCGTGAACTACATGTTCGCCCTGCCCTACGAATACTATGAGAAATATCGCGTGCGCAAGTACGGCTTCCACGGAACGAGCCACAAGTACGTGGCACGGGTCGGCGCCGAACTGGCCGGTCTGGACTTCGCACATTCGAAGATCATCACCTGCCACATCGGCAACGGCGCCTCGATCACGGCCGTGCTCGACGGCAAGTCGTACGACACGTCGATGGGCTTCTCGCCGCTCGACGGTCTGGTCATGGGCACGCGCTGCGGCCAGGTTGACGCCAGCGCCATCACCTTCATCGGCGAAAAGGAGGGGATGAGCTACGCCGAACTCGACACGATGATGAACAAGAAGTCGGGCGTGCTGGGTCTGACGGGCATCTCGAGCGACATGCGCGACATCGACCGCGCCTACGACGAGGGCAACGAACGGGCCATCCTGGCGCGCGACATGTACTACCTGCGCATCAAGAAGTTCGTCGGGCAGTATGCGGCCGAAATGGGCGGCGTGGATCTGATCGTCTTCACGGGCGGTGTGGGCGAGAACTCGAGCGAGATGCGCGAGGCGGTCTGCACGGGTCTGGAGTTCATGGGCGTGGAGTTCGACCCGGAGGCCAACCGCGGCGCCCGGGGCGTGAACAAGCTGCTCTCGAAGGCCGACTCGAAGGTGAAGGTGGCCGTGATTGCCACCGACGAGGAGCTGATGATCGCCACGGACACCTACAACCTGGTCAAATAGAAGAGACAAACAAACAACGGATAAACCATCCCAAAAAACTCAAACATCATGATTCAGCATCTTACCGAAATCGTCGAAGAGGCGAGAAAGAGGGGTAAAAAACGTCTTGCCGTAGCCTACGGCCAGGATTCGCACACGCTGGCAGCGGTCTACGAAGCCTACAAGAAGGGACTTGTCGAGCCGACGCTCTACGGCGACAAGGCCGTGATTGAGCAGGTCTGCTCGGAAAACAACATCGACATCAAGGCCTTCAACATCGTCAACGAAACCAATGACGTGAAGTGCGTGCAGCAGGCCGTCGCCGCCGTAGTGGCCGGCAATGCCGACGTACTGATGAAGGGTCTGGTCTCGACGGACAAATACATGCGCGGAATCCTGAACAAGGATGCCGGCCTCTTCCCGCCGAAGGGCGTGCTGAGCCACGTCTCGATCATCGAGATGCCGTGCTACCACAAGCTGCTCATCATCTCGGACGTGGCCGTCATTCCGCTGCCGGACTTCAAGCAGAAGATGAAGCAGATCGGCTACCTGGCCCAGACGGCCAAGCTGCTGGGCATCGACTGCCCGAAGATCGCCTGCATCGCCCCCTCGGAGCAGGTTCTCACGAGCGTGGTATCGTCGACCGACGGCGCCATTCTGGCCAAGATGGGCGACCGCGGCCAGTTGGGCAACGTGATTGTCGACGGCCCGCTGTCGCTGGACGTAGCCCTCTACAAGGAGGTTGCCGAGCACAAGAAGGTGAAGGGTTCGTCGGTGGCCGGCGATCCGGACTGCCTGCTCTTCCCGAACCTGGAATCGGCCAACGTCTTCTTCAAGAGCACGACGCACCTGTGCGGCGGCGAGTTGGCCGCCATGGTCATGGGTACGAACGTACCGTGCGTGCTGACCTCGCGCGGCGATACGAGCCTCACGAAACTCTACTCGATCGCACTGGCTTGCCTGGCCGTGAAGAAATGACCTTCGCGGCGGGATAGCCGCGCACTAACCCTGAACCGAAAACTTTATGAGCTACAAGATCTTAGCTATAAATCCCGGCTCAACATCCACAAAGGTCGCTCTTTACGAGGAAGAGCGGCCTTTGTTGGATTTGACGCTGCGCCATTCGACCGAGGAGCTGCAACGCTTCACCGACGTCATCGACCAGTTGGACTGGCGGCGGGGATTGATCCTTTCGGCCCTTCGCGAGGCAAACTTTCCGCTTCGCGAACTGTCGGCCGTCATCGGCCGCGGAGGGCTGATCCACCCGATACCGGCGGGAGTCTACGAGGTGAATTCGCGGATGCGCTACGACCTGCGCAACGCCGTTATGAAGCACGCCTGCAACCTGGGCGGACTGCTTGCGGCCCAGATCGCCCACATGGCCAAGGTGAAGGCCTACATTGCCGATCCGCCGGTGGTGGACGAGATGGACGACACGGCGCGGATCACCGGCATGCCGATGTGCCCGCGCAAGTCGGTCTTCCACGCCCTGAACCAGAAGGCCATCGCGCGGCTGCACTGCAAGAAGACGGGCCGCACATACGAGGAGACGAACCTGATCGTGGCCCACATGGGCGGCGGCATCTCGGTGGCAGCTCACCGCCGGGGGCGGATCGTTGACGTCAACAATGCGCTGGACGGCGACGGACCCTTCGCCCCGGACCGAGCGGGGAGCATTCCGTCGAGCGACCTGATCAAGGTCTGCTTCTCGGGACAGTACACCCGCGAGGAGCTGTTGAAATACGTTTCGAGCAAGGGCGGACTGGTGGCCTATCTGGGGACAAACTCCGTCATTCAGGTGATGGAACGCATCGCACAGGGGGACCAGCGGGCCCGAAAGGTGCTGGACGCCATGTGCTACAACATCTCGAAGCAGATCGGTGCGATGGCCGCCGCACTCGAGGGAGACGTGGAGGGCATTCTGCTCACGGGCGGCATCGCCTACAACGAGCCGGTCGTGGAGTATATCCGCCGCCACTGCTCGTTCATCGCCCCGGTGACGGTCTATCCCGGAGAGAATGAACTCGAGGCGCTGGTACAGAATGCGCTGGTGGTGCTGCGGGGAATCATCACCCCGAAAGTCTACGAATAGGAGACGGGCATCGCACCCGAATGGAAAACAGATCGTCTACGCCTTGTGGACGATCTGTTTTTTCAGGAGGTCGCAGACCAGACGGAAGGCTTCGAGGCGGAAGAGGGCCGAGAGGCCGACGTAGAGCGCCACGCCGACCGTCACCCCGGCCAGCAGACGCAGTATGGCACTGTCGGGGATCCACATTCCGACGCCGCGTACGGCCAGCCACATCACGACGGAGAGCAGTACCATGGGGAGCAGCGTGCGGAGGAAGCGGCCGAGGGTCAGCTGCGTGAAGCGGCGCGTGGCCCAGAAGTTGATGGCCATTTCGCAGAAGGCGATGGCAACCAGTCCCCAGACGACAGCCATGACACTGTGGGGGATCGTCACGGCAAAGATCACCGTCATAACGATCTTTTTCAGGATTTCGAGCCGCACGATGAGCGGGCCGGCGCTGCGAGCCTTGAGGATGTTCATCGAGATGACGGCCACGGGCGAGAACAACCCGGCCAGACAGACCACCTCGAAATAGGGGACCGTGGGCATCCACTCTTCGGACAGCAGCACGGCGAAGAGGTCGTGGGACACGGCCGAGAGCCCCAGCATGACGGGAAACATGACGTAGGCGACGATCATCACCACCTGGCGGTAGCTTTCGGTAAGTTTCGGAAGGTCGTCGCGGATCTTCGAAAAGGCCGGGAAGGTGACATTCTGCACGGCCTGGACGCCCGTCACCGCGGGCATGTCCTTGATCTTGACGGCCTGATCGAACGAGCCGAGCGTAGCGGCCGGATAGAGCGATCCGAGGAAGAACTGCGGGATCTTGTTGTAGAAGTTCGAGATCAGGTCGGTGGCCATCAGGCTGCATCCGAACTTCGACATCTCGTGCAGCGGCTGCGGGGAGAAGCTGCCGCGGGGGCGCCAGTCACTGAGCCACCAGAGGATACCCGTGCGCAGCCCCACCGAGACGACCCGTTCGATGACCAGACTCCAGATTCCCCACCCGGCCAACGCGCAGCCGATGGCGGCCAGCCCGCCGACAAGTGACGAGAGGAAGGTGACCTTCGACAGCAGGGCGAAGCGAAACTGGCGGATGAAGATCGTGTTCTGCACGGCACACAGGGCCGTCAGCGGGAGCAGCAGGTAGAAGACCGGAGCAATCTCAGCGATGACGGGCATGTCGTACCAGCGGGCCAGCAGCGGCGCCGTAGCCACCATTCCCACGTAACAGCCCAGCGAGACGGTCATGTTGAAGAGAAAGACCGACTTGTAGTCCGTTCCCGAAGGATCCTTGCGGCGGATGAGGCCCTGCGAGAAACCGCCGTCGACGATGACCAGAAGCACGGTGACGATGGCCGTGGGGATGGCCATGAAGCCCATGATCTCGCGCGTCAGCAGACGCAGGATCACGAAGCGCACGGCCATGGTCAGAAGCATGGATCCGATCTTCTCGGCCATGCTCCAGGCGACCCCCTGAGTGACCTTCTCTTTGAGTTCTCCGGCCAAGACCTAGGCTTTCTGCAGGGCGACGATCTCGGCGTTGCGGCGCCGGAGATTTCTCACGTTGGAGATCTCGACGTACGAAGCGCCGCCGTCGGGGCCGAAGCTGCCGCCGACGATGGCCATCAGATCCTCGTCATCGAGTTTGCGGTACTGGTCGATGAACTCCAGCGCATCGACCAGGAAGTGGTAGCGGTCCGAGAGCTCCTGCTTGCGCAGAATGGGCACTACGCCGTACGACAGGGCCAGAATGCGCTGCGCGTGGAGCGAGTAGCAAACGGCCATGACGGTCTTGCGGCCGCGGAACGCCGCCAGATAACGTCCCGTGCGGCCGGTCTTGGTGTCGAGGATGACATACTTGATCGGCAGGTTGGTCGAGGCGCGCACGGCCGACCGCGCCAGCTGGGCGGTGATTTCGTGGTTTACGGAGACCATGTTCATGTCGATCATCGGCTGGAAGTGCTCGCCGTCGCGTTCGATGGCGCGGGCCACGCGGGCCATCGTCTCGACCGACTCGACGGGATAGTCGCCCATGGCGGTCTCGTCGCTCAGCATCACGGCATCGACACGCTCGTAGATGGCGCTGGCGACGTCGCTGACCTCGGCACGGGTCGGGCGCGGCGACTTGACCATCGAATAGAGCATCTGCGTGGCGATGATCACCGGACGCTTGGCGCAGATGCACTTCTCGACGATGCGGCGCTGGGCGTTGGGAATCTCCTCGGCCGGGAGCTCGACCCCCAGGTCGCCGCGGGCGACCATGATGCCGTACGAGGCCTCGATGATCTCGTCGATATTATCGAGCCCCTCCTGGTTTTCGATCTTGGAGATGATCTTGATGTTGCTGCCGTGGGCGTCGAGGATCTCCTGCACGGCCTTCACGTCGCGTGCCGAGCGGACGAACGAATGGGCGATGAAGTCGACGTCGTTGCGCACGGCCCACTCGATGAAGCGGCGGTCCTTGGCCGTCACCGACGGGAGGTCGATCGAGACGCCCGGCACGTTGACGCTCTTGCGCGAGCGGAGGGCTCCGCCGACCACGAATTCGCAGTCGAGCTCCTCGTCGCTCTTGCCCAGAACGCGGATCTCCAACTCGCCGTCGGCGATCAGCATGCGGGCGCCGACGGGGATGTCGCGGACGATCGAGGGGACGTTCATGTAGATGACCTTGCGCGTCGAGAGGTCCGAGCCGTCGGAGCCGCGCACGACGACGCGGTCACCGGCCTGGAAGCGGATGCTGTTTCCGTATTCATCGGCGATCGTCGTGACGCGGATCTCGGGACCTTTCGTGTCGATCATGATCGGGATGGCGGGGTTGACCCGGTGTACGGTCTCGACGATCTTCGTGGCACCCTCCTCGGAGACGTGGGCCGAATTGACGCGGACGACGTCCATTCCGGCGTCGAAGAGCTTCTGGACGAACTCCTCGGTGCAGCGGAAATCCGACATGGTGGCAACGATCTTGGTTTTTTTCATGCGGTACATAACGATATTCTTTTTTTGCGTTGATAACTTGTGAATCCCCCAACTATCGGGCCGCAGCGGCGTGAATGAGCGCCTCGACCCCCAACCGGTAGGAGTCGAGCCCGAAGCCCATGATCGACCCCATGGCCACGGAGGCGAGCAGCGAGGTGTGGCGGAACGACTCGCGGGCGAGGATCGAGGAGATGTGCACCTCGACAACCGGCACCTCGACGGCAGCCACGGCATCCCGCAGTGCCACCGACGTATGGGTGTATCCGCCGGCATTGAGCACGACGCCGTCGAAGCGGCCGTCGGCCTGCTGGATCGTGTCGATGAGCACCCCTTCGTGGTTCGACTGCACATAGTCGAACTCGACCTGCGGATAACGGGAGCGCAATTCATCGAAGAGTTTCCCGAAGGTTTGCGTGCCGTAGACGGCCGGGTCGCGACGTCCCTGCAGGTTGAGATTCGGGCCGTTGAGAATCAGTATTTTCATGAGTTTACGGGTTATGGGTCCGCGCCGCGGGGATCGCGGCCGGGGAATTCGGAACAAAGGTAACTATTTTCGACGAAAAATCGGTATCTTTGCCCCACAGCCGCAACAAAAACATGACCGAATTCGGATTCATTGAACAGATACGCCGACTTTTCGCCCCGATTCCCGATCAGGGATTCGAGGGAATCGGCGACGATTGCGCCGTGCTGCCGCTCGCCGGGGGCGAGGCGCTTGTCTTCACGGCGGACCTGCTGACCGAGGGGGTCCACTTCCTGCGCCACGCCACCTCGGCGCGCGAACTGGGCGGCAAATCGCTGGCCGTCAATCTGAGCGACGTGGCCTCGATGGGGGCGCGTCCCGTAGCGACGCTGTTGTCGATTGCCCTTCCGCGGGATGCCGCCCAGTCGTGGGCGCTGGAGTTCATCGAGGGGTACCGCACGCTCTCCGAACGCTACTCCACGCCGCTTGTCGGGGGTGACACGACGCGCTCCGAAGCCGGCATCACGATCAACGTCACAGCCATCGGCCGCGCCCCCCTTACGCACCTCAAGCGGCGCCGCGACGCCCGCCCGGGCGACGTGATCCTTGCAGCGGGCGAACTGGGCGCCTCGGGAGCCGGACTGCGCGATCTGCTTGCCGGACGGCTCGACACCCCGCTGGCTGCCCTCCACCGCAACCCCGCGCCGCAGGTCGACGAGGGGGTGTGGTTCGGCTCGCGGCCGGAGGTCCACGCCATGATGGACCTCTCGGACGGGCTGGCTTCGGATCTGCGCCACATCCTCGACCTCTCGCACGTCGGGGCGGAGATCGACCTCGAACAGATTCCCGTGGCCGCGGACTCCGACCTGCAGACGGCGCTCTGCGGGGGCGAGGACTACAAGCTGCTGCTGACGGCCGACACCGCCTCGGCCGAACGGCTCACGGCGGAGTTCCGCACACGCTTCGGCACGTCGCTCTACCCCATCGGCCGCATCACCTCCGAGGCGGGGCTCACCTGGCTGCGCAACGGCCGCCCCGAGCCCCACGACTGGCAGGGATTTTCGCACTATTAGCGGAGCACCCGCGCGGACCGAAACGACAGCCCGTACTTTCGCTCCACCGTCGTTCCGGGAGCAACTCACCTGCCACTCCCGCCAGCCCCCCCCCAAAAAAATCGGGCCCTCTCCCAATGGAGAAGGGCCCGATTCGTTGGTGCCGCCTATCGGCCGTCTACTCTTCCAGGATGTAGACGTGTTCGTTGCGCCGCTGCATGTGGTAATGCTCGCGGGCATACTCTTCGAGATAGTCGTCGTAACGCAGTCTTTCGAGCAGCGTACTGTCTTGAGCGATCTTTTCGACGTAGAAGTCATACTGCCGCTCGAGGCCATTGATCTGCCGTTTGATCTTCACGGCATGCAGGGCGTTCCGCCCGATCACGAAGACCGAGAAGACCACGATGCCTGCCGTGAGGAGGATCCAGAAACGACGTCCAATCCGAATCTTCATCACCGGCTACGGAATATGCATGTACTTGTGGGTCTGGATCGAGATGTTCCAGCGCGGATGGGCCTTGGCATACTCCACCAGCAGGGGCATGACCTCCTCCGAACGGCTCCACTCGGGCTGCAGGTAGAGCAGGCAACGCCGGCGTACGCGGGCGGCATTCTGCTCGGCCCACTCCAGATCGGCCTCCGATTCGATGATTACCTTCAGTTCGTCGGCCCGGCCGTATGCCTCGTCCAACGGGGGCTGCTGCCGCTTGGGCGAGAGGCAGACCCAGTCGAACACCCCGCTGAAGGGGTGCGACCCGGAGGTTTCGAGGAAGATCTCGAGACCCTTTTTGCGCAGTTCGTCGGTCAGCACGCCCAGAGGATAGAGCAGCGGTTCGCCGCCCGTAATGACGATGGCCTGCGCCGGACACGACGTGGCACGCTCGATGACCGTCCGCACGTCGGTCGGCGGATAGAGCTTCGGGTTCCACGTATACTTGGCGTCGCACCACCGGCAGCCGACGTCGCAGCCGCCCAGCCGGATGAAATAGGCGGGCTTTCCGGCGTGGAAACCCTCGCCCTGAATCGTATAGAAGTCCTCGACAAGGGGCAGCAGCCGCCCGCCGTCGAACAACGCGGGATCAGTTGTCACAGCCATTACTCCGTCACGACGTAAATATCCTTCAGACTGCGGCCCAGCTGGTTGTAGTCCAGACCGTAGCCGACGATGAATTCATTGCCGATCTCCATGGCGCGGTACTTGATCGGGCGTGTCTTGCGGTAGGAGCCGGGCTTGAAGAAGAGCGTGCAGACCTCGATCGAGGCAGGTTTGCGCTTCTCCAGATCGCGGATCATGTGGTCGATCGACTCGCCCGTGTCGACGATGTCCTCGACGATGATGACGTGACGGCCCTCGATCGGCGTGGTCAGACCGATCAGACTGCGCACCTGTCCCGAGGATTCGGTGCCTTCGTAGGAGGCGAGTTTAACGAACGAGAGTTCGTTCTGGAACTCGATCTTCTTGATCAGATCGCTCATGAACATGAACGAACCGTTGAGAATGCCCAGAAACAAGGGGGTCTCCTTGTCGGCGTAATCGTGATTGATCCGTTGGGCGACCGCCTCGACCGCCTGGTCGATCTTGGCCGCGGGAATCATGATCTTGAACTTCCTGTCGTGAAGTTTTATGATATCCTCCATGCAGTTCGGGAATTTTTTGGGATTATGAGATTACAATAGTGCAAAAATAGCGAATTGCCGTCAAGAAACGAAGAAACGCCTCATTTTTTTACAAAGAAACGATCCGCACGTCGCTGCACGAAGGCAGAACGACGTACGGACCGAATCGTTGGCGGGCGGCGGACCGGCGCAGGTCCGTCCCCGGGAGCATTCACTAAACCAGACCCGAGAAGCCGAGGAAGGCCATGGCCAGGATGCCGGCCGTGATCAGGGCGATGGGGACACCGCGGAAGGCCTTGGGCACCTCCTCGAACTCCAGACGCTCGCGGATGCCGGCGAAGATCACCAGCGCCAGGGCGAATCCCAGGGCCGTGGAGACCGAATAGGCGACGCTCTGCAGCAGGTTGAACTCCTTCTGGATCATGAGGATGGCGACGCCCAGCACGGCGCAGTTCGTGGTGATCAGCGGCAGGAAGATACCCAGCGCCTGATAGAGCGAGGGGGAAACCTTCTTGAGGATGATCTCGACCATCTGCACCAGCGCTGCGATGACAAGGATGAAGACGATCGTCTGCATGTACTCGATGTGCAGCGGGACGAGGATATAGGTCTGAATGGGCCAGGCCACCAGCGCGGTCAGGGCCATGACGAACGTAACAGCGGCACCCATACCCATCGAGGTTTCGACCTTCGACGACACGCCCAGGAAGGGGCAGATGCCGAGGAACTGGGCCAGAACGACGTTGTTGACGAAGATGGCGCCGATGATGATTGCGAAATAGGAGATCTCCATGACTACTTCTTGGCTAATTTGTTAAACAGAACCATCAGATACCCCAACACGAGGAAGGCACCGGGTGCGAGGACGAAGATCAGGGGCGTGTAGTCGGAGATACCGAGGCTGACGCCGAAGATGGCGCCGCTGCCGAGGATCTCGCGCACGGCGCCGATGACCGTCAGCGAGAGGGTGAAACCCAGACCGACGCCCAGACCGTCCATCATCGAGTCGACGGGCGAGTTTTTCGAGGCGAAGGCCTCGGCGCGTCCGAGGATGATGCAGTTGACGACGATCAGCGGGATGAAGACGCCCAGCGAGGCGTAGAGTGCCGGCACGAAGGCCTGCATCAGCATCTGGATCACGGTGACGAACGAGGCGATCACGACGATGAAGGCCGGGATGCGGACCTTGTCCGGGATGAGGTTCTTGATGAGCGAGATCACGAGGTTCGACAGGGTCAGCACGGCGGCCGTAGCCAGACCCATACCCATGCCGTTTTCGGCCGAGGTGGTGGTACCCAGCGTGGGGCACATGCCGAGCACCAGTACGAACGTCGGGTTGTTCTTGATGATGCCGCTCAAGGCGATTTTCAGTTTATTCATATTGCCCTCCTTCCTGAGCCGCAGGCTCATTGGTTTGTTCAGCGACGGGATGCGTGGCACCGGAGGCGGTATCCGTAGCCTCGACGCCCGCAGCCACACTCTTGTAGGCCATCCAGGCGCGGTTGACGGCATCGACATAGGCACGCGAGGAGATCGTAGCGGCCGTCAGCGCATCGACATCGCCGCCATCCTTCGTCACGGCGAGTTTTCCGTCGACGAGTTTCTTGTTTTCGAGTTTCTGGCCCTGAATGCTGCCCAGCAGCGGGTTGCCTTCATCGGCCATTTTGGTTCCCAGACCGGGGGTCTCGGACTGTTCGAGGACGTTGACGTTGACGACCTCGCCGTCGGGCGTGAAGCCCACCATCAGCCGAACAACGCCGTTGAAGCCCTGTTTGGTCATCGTCTGCACGGCATAACCGGTCACCTGACCCTCTTTGGTGGCGGTGTAGACCGTAATGGGGAGTTCATCGACGGTCAGGGTCTGCTCCTCGGTCGAATCGAAGGCCGGGAGCACTTCGGCAAGAGCGGCCTTCGTGGCGGCCTCCTTGGCCAGGGCGATCGGCTCTTCGGTGATCATGTTCACGACGCCGACGCCGGCCGACGCCACGAGCGTAATGACGAAGAGGACCGCAGTCATGTTGACAAGTGTACTTTTCATGGATCCTTCCTCCTTATTTTACGCCGAAGCGTTTGGGTTTGACATACTTGTTGATCAGGGGCACGCAGGCGTTCATCAAGAGAATGGCGAACGACATGCCCTCGGGATAGGCGCCCCACAGACGGATGAGCATCGTGATGACGCCGATACCGATACCGAAGATCACGCCGCCCTTGACGGTCATCGGCGAGGTCGAGTAGTCGGTGGCCATGAAGACCGAACCGAGGATGGCGCCGCCGGCCAGTACGTGGAACAGGGGCAGCTGCCAGAGCATGGCGCCCGACTCACCCTTGCACAGGGCCACCACGAAGGCGAACAGGGCCATCGTCACGAGGATCGTCACCGGGATGTGCCACGTGATGACGCGGCGCCACAGCAGGTAGACAAACCCGACGAGCAGGGCCAGTGCGGCAACCTCACCCAGCGAACCGGGCATGTTGCCCAGCAGCAGATCCTGCACGCCGAGGGCATCGGGGGCGGCCAGACCCTGTTTGACGGCCGCCAGCGGCGTAGCGCCCGACAGGGCGTCGAAGGCGCCGTTGACGGGCAGGGGCCAGGTAGTCATCTGCACGGGATAGGCCACGAGCAGGAAGACACGTCCGACCAGAGCCGGATTGAAGGGGTTCTTGCCCAGGCCGCCGAAGGTCATCTTGGCGATGGCGATGGCGACGAAGGCGCCGATGAGGACGATCCACCAGGGGATCGAGGCCGGGAGGTTGAAGGCCAGCAGCACGCCCGTAACGACGGCCGACCAGTTGGAGATGGTCAGCGGGCCGCGGACCACGTATTTCTGAATCAGGAATTCGAACACCACGCAGGCAGCGACCGAGAGGGCCGTCACCCGAAGCACGTCGACCCCGAAGACGATGGTCGAGACGACCAGCGCGGGCAACAGGGCGATCACCACGTCGCGCATGATGTGGGCCGTCGACTGCAAGGTCTGGACGTGCGGCGAGGGAGCGACAATAAGTTTGTTTGCCATAAGTGTTATCGTAAGTTTTAATTTTCGGATTGACGGACCGCGTTATTTTTTGGGGGCAGCGGCGGCCGCACGGGCGCGGATACGCCCCATGGTGGTCTGTTTGCCCAGACGGATCCAGTCCAGCAGCGGCAGATAGGCCGGGCAGGTCGACTGGCAGCAGCCGCACTCGATGCACGAGGTGATCATGCGGGCCTCGATCTCGTCCCAGTTCTTCTTCTGGGTCATCTTCGAGAGGTAGTAGGGCTCCAGACCCATCGGGCAGGCGGCGACGCACTTGGCGCACTTGATGCACTGCGTGGCCACCCGGCGGCGGGCGTCGTGCTCCGACATCACGGTGATACCCGAGCAGCCCTTCGTGACGGGCGAATCGAGGTTGACCATCGCGCGACCCATCATCGGACCGCCGTTGATCACCTTGCCCGTATTTTCGGGCAGACCGCCGGCGGCGGCGATCAGCGTCGAAACGGGGGTACCCATGCGCGTCAGCAGGTTCTTGGGCTCCCTGAGGCTCTTGCCGGTGATCGTCACCACGCGCTGAATGAGCGGCATGCCCTTCTGCACGGCCTGGTAGACGGCATAGGTGGTCGAGGCGTTGCAGACCACGGCGCCGACGTCGATCGGCAGTGCGGGCGGGGGCGGCACCTGACGGCCCGTCACGGCAGCGATCAACTGCTTCTCACCGCCCTGCGGATAACGCACCTGCAGCGGCACGACCTCGATTCCCTTGTACGCAGCGACGATCTTGCGCAGATGGGCGATGGCATCGGGCTTGTTGTTCTCGATACCGATGTAGGCCTTCTCGACGCCCACGGCCTTCATCAGGATCGTGACGCCAACGACCAGCTCTTCGCCGTGTTCGAGCATCACGCGGTGGTCGGAGGTCAGATAGGGTTCGCACTCGACGCCGTTGATGATGACGCATTCGGCCTTCTTGCCGGCCGGGATCGAGAGTTTGACATGTGTGGGGAAGGTGGCGCCGCCCATGCCGACGATGCCGGCCTGCTTGATGCGGTCGATGATCTCCTGCGCGGAGAGGCGGCACTCCTTGACGAGCGTTTCGGAGCGGTCAATACCCTCGGCCCAGTCGTCGCCCTCGCGTTTGATGGTGATCATCATCTGGCGCAGGCCCTGACCGTTGGCCACCAGGTCGACGGCCGTCACCGTACCCGAAATCGGGGAGTGGATGTTTGCCGACATGAAGCTGCCGGCTTCGGCGATGAGCTGCCCCGTGAGGACCTTGTCGCCCTTGGCGACCTTGGCCACGGCCGGAGCTCCGATGTGCTGCGCGAGGGGAATCGTCACCACCTCGGGCAGCGGAAGCACCTCGATGGCCTTGGCGCTGCTCAGTTTGTTTGCCGACGGATGGACTCCGCCTATTGGAAATGTCTTCATATCTCTGCTAACGTTATTTACGATTCATGATTGGGCTCTTTCGGGGTCGAAGGAGCCTCCGCCGGAGCCGCTTTCGGGGCAGCCGGAGCGGCCTTTTCAGCCGGTGCGGCCTTGGGAGCAGCCTTTTCGGCGGGCGCCGCGGCCTTCGGGGCAGCGGGAGCCTTGGGCTCCTTGGGCAGCGGATCCATGCCGACGAGCTTGATGGCACCCGTCGGGCACTCGTTGACACACTTGCGGCAGAGCTTGCACTTCTGCGGGTCGATGTAGGCCAGGTTGTTCGTGACGGTGATGGCCCCGAAGGCGCAGACCTTCTCGCACTTGCCGCAGCCGATGCAACCGGCCTTGCAGGCCTTCATCACGACGGCGCCCTTGTCCTTCGAGACACACGACACATAGACGGCGCGGTTCTTGGGCCACTTCTTGCGCAGTTCGATGACCATCTTGGGGCAGGCCTTGACGCAGGCGCCGCAGGCCGTACACTTGTCGGGATCGACCTCGGGCAGCCCCGTTTGGGGGTTCATGTGGATGGCGTCGAAGACGCAGGCGGCCACACAGTCGCCGAATCCCAGACAGCCGAACGCACATCCGGTCTCGCCGACATAGAGCGATGCGGCCACGGCACACGACCGGGCACCATTGTACTCGTTCGTGCGGGGGCGCTTTTCGCACGTACCGCCGCAACGGACAGTAGCGACTTCGGGCTGTTTTTCGGCCGCAGCCTTGCCCAGATAGCCGGCAATGGCCTTCATGCAGTCGCCGCCGCCGACCGGGCAGAAGAGTTCGGAGATGTCATCGCGCTTGACCAGGGCATCGGCCATACCGCGACATCCGGCGAAACCACAACCGCCGCAGTTCGCTCCGGGCAGCATTTTCTCCACCTCGTCGATCCGGGGATCCTCCTCGACGCGGAACTTCTGGGCCACGAAGTAGAGGATCACGGCGGCGAGCACACCCAACACGCACAGTGTCAGGATCGTGTAAAGTAATACTTCCATCAGATTTTAGTTATTGTAAATTGAATTGTGTGTTCGATTCTGCGGCGGAAGATCCACAGCAACAGGTAGTAGATTGCCACACTGCCCAGTGCGGCCAGCAGCCCTGCGCCCTCGGAGGCTCCGCAGACGACGATCGTCACGACGAGCGCCGCCAGCAAAACGACAAGCGCACCGCCATATGCCAGCATAACGGCGATGCGCCCGGCCTTTTTCCGGACACCGACCCGGACCTCCTCCCCGGGGCGATACTGCTCCGCGTCGGACGTCGGGACGACAATGATCTTCTCCTGCGCCTCGGCCATACCGCACGCCTGCCGGGCCTTGCAGGCTCCACAAGCGCTTTGCGAGGTGATCTTCACGCGAACGCACCTTTTTTCGACGCGTTCGACGATCCCGTCGTGTTCGATGATTCCAGCCTCCACGGTTCAGTCTCCGTATTTGTTCGTCAGTGGCATGAGGCGCTCGTGCCCGAACGAGCAGGAGGACAAACGCAGCACGGGCGGGAACTGGAAACGTTTCTTTTCGTTGTGCATGATCATCGAGTGGATCTTCTCGACCACGGCGGAGTCGAAACCGGCGTTGACGATCTCCTCACGGTGCTGCCCCTCCTCGATCATGCGGAACAGAATGGCGTCGACCACCTCGTAGGGCGGAAGGATATCGCTGTCCTTCTGACCGGGGTGGAGTTCCGACGAAGGCTCCTTGTTGAGAATCGAGTCGGGAATCACATCGCCGAAGCGGCGGTTGATATAGCGGGCCACGTCGTACATTTCGCTCTTGTAGAGGTCGCCCGTGGGGCTGAACGCACCGGCCGTATCGCCGTAGAGGGTGCAGAGGCCCAGGGCATTTTCGCTCTTGTTCGAGGAGTTGAGCAGTACGTATCCCGTCTTGTTCTGCAGGGCCATGAGCAGCACCGTGCGGATACGGGTCTGGATGTTCTCCTCCGTGGAGTCGAACTCCGTGACGCCGATGGCGGGTTTCAGCGTATTGACCACGCTGGTGTAGATCTCCGAGATGGGGATGACGTTGTATTCGATGCCGAGGTTCCGGGCCAGTGTCTTGGCATCCTCGACCGAGGCGTTCGACGAGAACTGCGAGGGCATGAGCAGCGCCCGGACATTCTTCGCGCCCAGCGCGTCGACGGCCAGACAGGCCACTACGGCCGAGTCGATACCGCCCGAGAGGCCGATGGCGGCCTTTTCGTAGTTGTTCTTGCGGAAGAAATCGCGCAGACCGCAACGGGCTGCCTCATAGACAAGCCGGTTGCGGTCGTTGTAGGTCGAGGGGATGACGACGGGGGGCATGGTTTCGGCGACCTCCGTGTCGAAGATCTGGAAATCCTCCTCGAAGTTCTTCATCATCAGCACCGGGACGCCGTGTTTGTTCAGGGCGCCGGACGTGCCGTCGTAGACGATCTCGGTCGAACCGCCGACCTGATTGACCATCACGAGGTTCTTGCCCTCGACGAAGGCCAGGTTGTGCATCATTTCGTAGCGGTAGATCATCGTACCCTTGCCGTAACGGCGGGCGTTGATGGAGATGATGGTCTCGACGGACTTGTCGAAGTCGTGTTCGCGACTGAGGTCATCGCCGACGATGATGGCGCACTTGTGCCCCTTGATGGTGGCGTATTCGTATCCTTTGGAGGGGACCAGGAAACCCATTTCACGGCGTGCGGAGATGTATTTTTTGCCGACATAGCGAAGGACCTTGCGATCCTGGATGAGGGCTGCGGCACTGACGGTTCCCTTGTCGGTAAGAATCGGGAGGCCGACGATGGCGGCGATACCGTCGCAGCAGGAGGCGATCTCCACCAGGGCATCTTCACACAGTTCGAGGAACGTCGTTTTGCGGAGGAGGTCGAACGCCGGAGTCCCGCTCACGGCCTGCTCGGCGAAAATGACCAGATCGGCATGCTGGGCCTTTGCTTTGTTAATGGAATCGATGATTTTCGAAGCATTGCCGTCGATGTCACCGACCGTGTAGTTCAACTGGGCTATGGCTATTTTCATGGCAGTAATTTAAGTCGGAAAGATCCAATCGCGGCAAATTTAAGGATTATTTGGAAAAGTAGGAAAACTTTTCCGTGTTAATAAATTAACATCCGCAGTTCCGAAAAAACTTAAAAAAATAGAGGCATACGAAAACGGGACTCCGCCTGTGCGGAATCCCGTTCCATGATTCGATACTTTCAAGGGAGAAGGCTTTTCAAAGGTGGGACCTTCGGATGACGGCCCCTGCCCCGGCCCCCGGCCCCCTGCCTGCTCCCCCGGGCCCCCTTATTCCTGGGCGGCCTCGGGATCGGCTACGAGAATGCGGCCGCAATACTCGCAGACGATAATCTTCTTGCCCTGACGAATCTCCACCTGACGCTGGGGCGGAATGCGGTTGAAGCAGCCGCCGCAGGCATCACGCTTGACCGTCACGACGGCCAAACCGTTGCGGACATTGCGACGAATGCGATCGTAGGCGGCCAGCAGACGTTCGTCGATCTTGGCCTTGACCTGCTCGCGCTGAGCCTCGTACTCGGCTACCTGCGGGCCGGTTTCGGCCTCGATGCCGTCGAGTTCGGCCTTTTTGGCCGCCAGGTCGGCCGAGCGGTCCTTGGAGAGGTTTTCGGCCTCTTCGAGCTGGAGTTTCTTGGCCTTGATGCCGGCCGCATACTCCTTGAGGCGCTTCTCGGCCAGTTCGATCTCGAGTTCCTGATATTCGATCTCCTTGGAGATGGCATCGAACTCACGGTTGTTACGCACGTTGTTCTGCTGCTCCTTGTAGTTGCCGATCATGATTTTGGCCTGATCCACCTCGCGTTTGCGCTGCTTGGTCAGGGCATTGAGCTCCTCGATCTCCCCGTTGATGTGGTCGATGCGGGTCTTCATTCCGGCCATTTCATCCTCG
Organism: Alistipes megaguti; assembly: GCF_944320325.1. Classification (NCBI taxonomy): domain Bacteria; kingdom Pseudomonadati; phylum Bacteroidota; class Bacteroidia; order Bacteroidales; family Rikenellaceae; genus Alistipes; species Alistipes megaguti. The sequence goes on along the minus strand of NZ_CALUHA010000006.1, from coordinate 44,085 downwards.
AGATCCTGGACCTCGAGAGGCAGTTCACCTTTCACCTTGTTGATCTGGTCGATCTTGCTGTCGATCTTCTGCAGCTCGTAGAGTGCGAGGATCTTCTCCTGCATCGAATAATCAACGTCGGCGGTTTTCTTTTGCGTTGCCATATAATGTACTGTATAGTTTAGACTTACACGAGATAATTCACCGGATTGCGCGAGCGTTCACTCTTGCGAACCGCAAAGGTACATAAATTTTTCGACAAAACCTCAAATAATAACTGAATTGCACAATATTCGCTCTCAAAATGACCGACATCCGCCACCATGAGACGCTTGTCGGGGGTCATAAAGTCGTTATACTTGAGATCCGCCGTGATGTAGAGATCGGCCCCGGCCTGCAGGGCATCGCCGATGAGCGAGGCTCCGGCACCCGTGCAGAGGGCCACACGACGCACCGCCGGGATGGCGATATCGCTGTATCGGATGGCACCGCAGCCGAGCCGTTCGCGCACCGTGCCCAGATAAGCGAGGGGCTCCACGGCTTCGGGCAGTTCGCCGACAACGCCGAAACCGACCCCTTCGACCGACGAGGGCTGCAACAGTCGCAGATTCCCGATACCGAGGATCCCGGCCAGACGCCAGCTCATGCCGCCGGGCGCACTGTCGAGATTCGTGTGACAGGCGTAGAGGGCAATGCGGCTGCGGATGGCTCGCTCGACACAGCGCTGCACGGGATCCGCCGAATTGAAGCGTTTCAGAGCGTGGAAGATGATCGGATGGTGCGTGATGATCAGATCGCACCCCGTCTCTTCGGCCTCGTCCAGCACCTCCTCGGTGACATCGACAGCCAGCAGCGCCCGACGTACCTCGTCGTCACTGCGGCCGACCACAAGTCCTGCATTGTCATAGGATTCCTGCCAGCCAAGCGGAGCAAAGCGTTCGATGACATCGGTTATCTCTTTTATTTTCATGGCATTCATAGGTATTTTCAGGTTTCAGGTTTTCGATTCCGGGTGATCGTAAAGCAGGACACGGCGCTGACCGACGGCCTCTGACCGGTGGCCTCGAACCGTTCAGAAAAGTGACTGCTCGTAGAAGGCAAAGAGCTCTTTGTTTTCGGTTTCCTCCTTTTTGCGGCGAGGTTTCCGGGCCGTACGTCGGGTCGGTTGTCCGGGGACGGGTTCGGCAGCGGGTTCAGCAACGGGCTCGGCAACCACGGGGTCGGCAACGGACTCGGCAGGTTCAGCAGCAGGCTCGGAGGCCTCGGGTTCGGCGGCTGGCTCTACATCCACCATCTTCGGTTTGCGGAGCCGATCCGCAGACACTCCCCGGCGTCGCGGCTCCTTGCGGGGCATCTCCTCCTCCGGAGCCGCAACGGAAGATTCCTCCTCTTCATCGACAACCTGTCCGTTGTCGGCCTTCAGATCCTCGCGGACCTCAACCAGCAGCGAACGGATCCGTTGCAGATGCTCCATGAGCTGCGTATCCCGTTCGACCGCCGTGGCTGCCCCCTCCTTGCGAAGCACCTTCCGGGCCCCGTCGAGTGTCATGCCGCACTCCTTGACCAGGTGGTAGATCATCTTCAGATGCTCGACATCCTGCGGCGTGAAGAGGCGGTTGCCCTTCTTGTTGCGCTTCGGGCGGAGAATCGGAAACTGCGACTCCCAGTGGCGGATGAGCGACGTGTTGACGTCGAACATCTCGGCCACTTCGCCCATCGTATAAAAAATCTTTTCGGCCATATCTATTGTTTCATGATTCGCAATGAGTTCGGATAGAGGTTGTTGACCCGCGATCCGATCCGTTTGGCAAAGCCCAGTCCGCGGTCCCGCACACAGATGAGGTTCATCCCCTCGGCCAGTCCGGCTGCCGCAATCTCCTGACGCCGCAGGTAACGCAGCGCCTCCTCCTCCGCCAGTTCTGCCACGGGTACCGCCGTGCGGTTCAGCCCCGGGAAGAAGGCCAGCGCCGGATCGGGTTTCAGCACCCCCTTGAAGATCTGCCCGAGGGCCACCCCCGAGCCGATCACCGGCAGCACTTCGGAGAGCGTCCGCACCGCCTCGGCCTGTCCGGCATACCAGGCGTAGCAGGTGTCGCCCGCCATCCCGAAACGCATCGCTTCGGGTTCCGTCAACCAGCGCCACAGCTCCGCCGCGCATTTGCGGTCGACGGGCGTCAGCACCGAACGGCGCGATTTCGGAGTGCGCGTCCGTGCATCGGCTTCGGCCGACTTGCGGGCCACGGCGGCAAAGAACCCCTCGCCGCAAGTCCGATGGGGATAGAAGCGGAAGGTACGGAAGGCCCCTACCCTGCCGCAGCAGATCCCCCACGCCGGGTCGACCTCGACCGGTCCGGTCTCCTCCACCTCCGTTTCGGCCCATGCGAGCATCCGTTCAAGCGACCCCTCGTCCTCCTCGCGGTTGAAGGTGCAGGTGCTGTAGAGCAGCACGCCGCCGGGCTTCAGGGCCCGCCACGCCTCGCGCAGAATCTCGTCCTGACGCGCGGCACAGAGACGCACGTTCGCCTCGCTCCACTCCTCGCGGGCAGCCGGGTCCTTGCGGAACATCCCCTCGCCCGAGCAGGGGGCGTCGACCGTCACGGCATCGAACCACGCCTCGAAGCGTCCCAGCGAGGCGGCGTCGCAGCACGTCACGGCCACGTTGCCCGTTCCCCACTTGCGCACGTTGTCGGCCAGCACCGAAGCCCGCCGTCGGTCGATCTCGTTGGCCACGACCAGCCCCTCACGTCCGACCAGCGAGGCATAGAGGGTTGTCTTGCCTCCCGGCGCCGCACAGAGATCCAGCACACGGGCCCCCGCGGGGAGCCGGCCGCGCAACAGGTGGCCGACGAATTGCGACGAGGCCTCCTGCACGTAATAGGCCCCGGCGTGGAAATCGGGGTCGAACGTGAACGAGGGGCGTTCACGCAGATACCAGCCGTCAGCGCACCACGGAACCCGTCTCAACAGCGGCAGATGGGGCAAATCCGGCAACAGCCGGGCAACAGCATCGGCATCGGCGGAGTCAGTCGGGAGACATGGGGCTGCGGGTGCAGCTGCGGCCGGCAGCTCCGCGGCTTCCGGCCGTTTATCGGCATCTGACCGGCCTCCGGCATCCGGCAGGCCATCGGCATCCGTCGGCATCGCGACACCCGGCAACGTCGCAGTCTCTTGTCGGTTATCGGCCGGTGAAGCTCCCGCCGGCCGGCACTTCGACGCATTGAGACGCACCGAGGTCGGGGACTCCGACTCCAGCGCCTCGCACAAGGCCCGACCCTCCTCCACGCCGAGTTCGCGCAGCGTGCGTTCGACGAATCGTTCGGGCAGACTCATCGCTCTTCGCGGGCTTTGAGAGCATCCAACCGCGCGCAGATCCGCTCGAAGACCGCCGGATCCGAAACAAAATCCTCGTGGTCCTTGTCCACGACAAAGACCTCCCCTTCGTAGATCGTGTCGATCCAATGGTTGTATTTGTCGTTCAGACGTTTCAGATAGAGTTCATCGATATTCATCTCATACTCGCGGCCCCGTTTGCGGATCTGCGAGATGAGCGTCGGAACGCTCGCCTTGAGGTAGATCAGCAGGTCGGGTTGCGGAATGAGCGACGTCACCAGGCGGAAGATCTTCATGTAGGTCTCGATGTCGCGCGTCGACATCAGTCCCATTTCATGGAGGTTGTCGGCGAAGATGTGAGCATCCTCGTAGATCGTGCGGTCCTGAAAGATCACCCCCGATTTGTTGTCCGAAAGCATATCCATCGTCTGCTGGATCCGGCTCCCGAGAAACGAGATCTGAAGTTGGAACGCCCAACGGTTCATGTCCTCGTAGAAATCGCCGATATAGGGGTTGTCACACTCCTCCAGATAGCATTTGGCATCGTATCGCTGTGTCAACATCTCAGTCAGCGTCGTCTTCCCGCTCCCGATATTTCCTGCAATGGCTATGTACATGACCGTATCCGTTAATGGTTTGAAAAGAGATAACGTAAAGCGTTATCCTCCCGTTAATATCGTTAATAATTTTTATTACAGCTTCTTGAATGTTATATCATCCGGTACTCCCAGCTCTTTCCGCCTCACTTCAAAGGCCTCTTCATCGAATGCCCCGAATTTGTTTTCCTGCGCCTCCCAGGCCTCCTGCGCGTTATTGACGGGAATGATGTAATATTCGGTTGTATGCCTGTCATAACGCGGTAAGGAAACTCCCATACTGTCCTTCAACGCACGGTACGCCTTGACCAGAATAAAATCATCGTCATATCCCACGGCATAAACACTCGCCCCGGTTATGCCCGTATAAGGTGCATCATCTTCCGGTTGATGATAACACACATCCATATCCTCTTTGGTATCCACTGCGATCAAGTAATAATTCCCAGTAAGATGCCGTTCATAGACAAATCCGCAGCTTTGCATGATCAGGAGCAACAACAAAATGAGGAATGATGAAACCGTTTTCATACGCTCGTTTTATCGGATCTGATGACGCCCAGTTTACGAACGACGACAGGCTCAGTGCCCCTCTTCGCCGCCGATCCCCGCAAACGACTTCACGTTGTCGGCCACCCGGCGGTCGTTCATCAGCCGCGGAACCTTGTTCTTCCCCCGCGCCCGCATCCACGCCAGGAACCCCCCGCGCGGCATGTACAGCAGATGCTGCTTCTCGAGCGTCGTGCGGCGCTTGGCGTCATAGTCCGAATTGACGGCCCGCAGCTCCTCGTCGAGCGCCGCCGCAAACGACTCCATCGAATCGGGTTCGCGGTCGAACTCCACGATCCACTCGTGGGCGCCCCGCTCGCGCAGCGACATGTAGCACGGCGAGACCGTATATTCGCTCACCACGGCTCCCGTCCGGCGGCAGGCGGCCGCGAGCGCCCGCTCGGCATTATCGACAATCAGCTCCTCGCCGAATACGTTGATATACTGACGCGTGCGCCCCGCAAAACGGATCCGGTAGGGGTTCGTCGAAGTGAACTCCACCGTATCGCCGATCTCGTAGCGCCACAGGCCGTTGTTCGACGTGATCAGCACGGCATAAACCTTGCCGCACTCCACCCCCTCGAGCGGAACGATCCGTTCGCCGTCGCGGAACTCGAAGAAGGTCCCGTAATCCAGCATCAGCAGCATGTCGCTGCGCGAAGGATCGTCGGCCAGGGCAAAAAAGCCCTCCGAGGCGTTGTAGGTCTCCATGTAGTGCATCCCGTCGGAGGGGATCAGCTCCTCGAACGAACGCCGGTAGGGGGTGAACTCCACCCCGCCGTGGGCGAACATCTCCAGATCGGGCCAAACCTCCAGCAGATTCCGACGCCCGGTGTACTCCAGCACGCGGCGCATCAGCGCCAGGTTCCACGACGGAACCCCCGCAAAGGCCGTGATGTGCTCGCCCGTACATTCGCGGCAGATCGCCTCGCACTTGGCATCGAAATCGGCAATGATGGCCGTCTCGATGCGCGGCGCCCGGAACCACCCGCTCCAGAACTTCGTCTCGTGGATCAGCAGCGCCGAAAGATCACCCACCAGATTGCGGCCCTCGGCAATGCACGAACCGCCCAGCGTCAGCGTCTTGCCCTCAAGCACCCGGCTGCGCGGGTAGTTGGCCGCATAGACCGTCGCCACGTCGCGCATGCCGAGCGTATGGTTGCGCCACAACGACTCCCGCGTCACGGGGATGTATTTGCTCCGGTCCGACGTGGTGCCCGACGAGCGGGCAAACAACGAAACCCGGCCCGGCCACGTGACGTTCCACGCCCCGGCACGCATCTGCTCGATGTAGGGCTTGAAGGTCTCGTAGTCGAACGTCGCAACCAACGACTCGAACTGCTCCACCGTACGGATATGCCGCAGGTCGTAACGTTCGCCGAACTCCGTCATGCGGCCGCGGCGCAACAGCCGGCGGAACATGCGCATCTGGGTCTCGACCGGATGGCGGCGGAACCGGTCTATCGACCGTTCGCGCTGCGAGAACCACGCTCTGAGTATGCTGTTTCGAAAAGACATTTTCTCCAGTTTTCGGCGGATGACGCCGCGTCGTCCGGATCGGAATGCCCGGCGCCCGTCCGCCTCCCGACCGGTATCTCTCCGTCCCGGGGCACCGCCCCGTCAGTTAAATCAGTTAAAGTAATATCCTATGCGCCCTACCGACGCCGGCATGGCAAAGACCACCACGCGGTCGTAGGGGTTGATCTCCATGTTGTCCACGGCGATGAAAACCTTGTCGCCGCGCACGATGCCGCCGATGATCGTATCCTCGGGAAGTCCCAGATCCTTGATCCGGCATTTGGTCGCCGGCGAATTGGGCTTGACGATGAACTCCAGCACCTCGGCGTCGCTCCCCGTCAGGCACTTGATCGCCTGCACGTCGGTCGACATCGTGAAGCGAAAGATGTTCGACGCCGTCACCAGCTTCTTGTTGATGATCGTATCGATGCCGATCGACTCCGCCAGGTTGATGTAGTTCAGGTTCTCGACCTCGGCGATCACCTTCTTCACGCCCATCCGCTTGGCCAGCATCGCCGCCAGGATGTTCGTCTCGCTGCGGCCCGTCACCGCCACAAAGGCGTCCATGTTCGACAGGCCCTCCTCCATCATGGCTTCCGTATTGCGACCGTCCTCGTTGATGATCAGCGTCTTGTCCAGCATCTCGGCCAGCCGGTAGGCCTTCTCGGCGTTGTAGTCGATGAGCTTGATGTTGACCTCGTCCTGCAGCTCCGTGGCTACCCGGATGCCGATGCGCGAACCGCCCAGGATCATCATGTTGCGGATCTCGATGTTCGTCTGCCCCGAAAACTCCATCACCTCGTGCACGGCGTCCTGGCGGGCTATCACGTAGATCATGTCGCCCTCCATGAACTCCTCCCCCGCACGCGGGATGATCGTCTGACCGCCCCGCGTGATGGCCACCGTACGGTAGCTCAACGGAGTCTGGTCGTCGGCAAAGCCCGTCAGCACCTGTCCCACCAGCGGCGAGGCCGGCTCCAGGCGGAAGACCACCAGCGAAAGCTTGCCGCTCGAAAAATCCACGTATTCGGTCGTCGAGGTGTGGCCCAGCAGGTTGATCACCTCCCGCGCCGCCACCTTCTCCGGATAGAACAGGTAGTCGATGCCCATGTCGATGAACATCTCCTTGTTGTTGGGCTCGAGATACTCGTTGTTGTCGATGCGCGCGATGGATTTCCGCGCTCCGAGCTTCTTGGCCAGCATCGCCGCCACGATGTTGTCGTTCTCCTCGTGGTTGACGGCGATAAAGAGGTCACACTTGCGGACCGACGCCTTGCGCAGCACCGCAAAGGTCGTCGAGTCCCCCTCGACGGTGATCACGTCGGCCAGCGCCCCCACCTCGGCCAGCAGTTTCTGATCGCTGTCGATGACCGTGATGTCGTGTCCGTTTCCGCTGAGCATCCGGGCCAGATGGCTCCCCATCTCCCCGGCTCCCGCTATTACGATTTTCATACGCGACTCCGATTAAATACGCATTCAACCCGCTGCCGTTCAGAACGGTACGGACCCCGACCGCTACCTGTCGGGCAACATTTTTGCAATTTATCCTACAAATATATACATTTGTCCCCGAAAGCCAAAATTTAAACCCCCAAAAACCGTCCCGCCATGCCCGCCTGGTTAATCGTCCTGCTCTGCGCCATCGCCGCCGTCGCCTTCTTCGTCGTGGGGATGTCCCTCACGCTGATGATCAAGGGGCACCACATCGACTCGGAGATCTCCACCAACAAGGAGATGCAGCGCCTCGGCATCAAGTGTGCCGTGCAGGAGACCCGCGAGGCCGACGGCAGCGCCGAGTGTTCCGACAGCCACGCGGCCGCCGGTTGTTCCGGAAACTGCGGCGCCTGCGACATCGAACACAAGACGACCCGGCAGGCCTGACCTCCGACATGCCATCCAATAAAAAGTCCCGGTCCGTATCGGAAGACCGGGACGGTTCATTTCAAATCCCATCTGCGGCGGACGTCCGACACCGGACGCCCCCGGCCCGGACGGATCAGAACGGGCAGAATTTCGACCGGCAGTGGAACCACGGGTTGTGCAGGTCCTCCTCGTTGTAGCGCAGCTCCCGCTCCTCGGGCAGCGCCCGCGTCGAACCGCCCGCCTCCGCGAGGATCAACTCCCCGGCCGCCGTATCCCATTCGTAGGTATGCGTCGTGCGGACATAATAATCGACCCGCCCCTCGGCCAGCAGGCAGAACTTGTAGGAACTCCCCTGCTCGACAATTTCCAGATCGGGGAAACGCTCCCGCAGGCGCGCCACATGCTCGTGCGTCTCGGAGGTCTGATGGGAGCGCGACAAGGCCACCCGAAGGTGGTCGTGGTGCGACTCCCCGGCCAGCGGCAGCGGCGTCCAGTCGCGGACGATCTCGTCGTAGGTGTACTCCGCCGCCGCATCGGGAGCGACGCCCTCCTTGACATACGAACCCGAATCCCGCCCCGCGACATACATCTTTTCATAATAGGGCACATAGATCACCGCTCCCATGCAGACGTTGTTCTCCATCAGCGCGATGTTCACCGTGAATTCGTTGTTTCCCTTGATGAACTCCACCGTCCCGTCCAGCGGATCCACCAGCCAGTAGAGCTCCCAGTTGCAGCGCTCCTCGTAACGCATCTCGCGTCCCTCCTCCGAAAGAATCGGGATCCGCGTCGGGCCCAGGTACTCCCGGATCGTGCGGTGGGCCATGCGGTCGGCCAGCGTGATGGGCGTATGGTCCTCCTTGAGGCTGATATCGTAATCGTCGCGGTTCTTGTATACTTTCATGATCGAGGCTCCGGCTCTGACTGCCGCATTGAAAAGCGGCGGCAGCAGATACATGCGCACCTTGTCGTTAATCATCGTAACTCGTAATTTTGGGTCGGATATTCGTATTGCCATGGTAAAGGTAGCAAGAATTTATGAGACCGTAAAATTTTTCGGCACCCGGATCGGCTCTTCCCGTCAAAGTGTACAGATTCGATCCGAAAACCGTCATCCGCCCCACGCCAAAACCGTGCCCCGGAGCCCCGTGCGAAATTTTTTCTGCGCGACCGTATGGTTTATCGGAAATTATCCGTATATTTGCAACCCGAATTCATTCAATTACACGTAGAATGTACGTAATCGTAGAGATCGCAGGTCAGCAGTTCAAGGCTGAAAAAGGTCGGAAACTTTATGTTCACCGTCTCCAGGGCGAAGAGAATTCGTCCGTAAGTTTCGACAAAGTCCTGCTCACAGACAATGACGGTCAGGTCAAAGTCGGCGCACCTGTAGTTGAAGGCGCCGCAGTAAAGTGCAAGATCCTCAAGCATCTGAAGGATGACAAGGTTCTGGTCTTCAAAAAGAAACGTCGCACCGGATACCAGAAGTGCAACGGACACCGCCAGTTCCTCACCCAGATCCTCGTGGAAGAAATCGTTGCATAAACCTTTAAAAACTGAAGCATCATGGCACACAAAAAAGGTGTAGGTAGTTCGAAGAACGGCCGTGAGTCCGAAAGCAAGCGACTCGGCATCAAATTGTTCGGCGGTCAGTTCGCAAAGGCGGGCAACATCATCGTCCGCCAGCGCGGTACGGTGCACAATGCCGGTGAAAATGTCGGCATGGGCAAAGACCACACGCTCTTCGCTCTGGTGGACGGAACCGTCGAGTTCTGCAAGAAGCGCGAAGGAAGATCCTATGTCAGCGTTACCCCGCTGAGCGAGTAGTCTCCCTCTGTCTGAAGATAACGGTCCTCTTCCTTGCGGAAGAGGACCGTTTTTGGTTATCGCACCCCGCTACAACTTCGCCAGCGCCCCTTCACCCCACAAAAAGGGTCCCGCGTCCTTGACTGACGCGGGACCCTTTTTCGAAACCCGAAGCCCAGACCGCTGCAGGTTCGGGTATCGGGAAGAGAGATGGATCGGGACCACAGCGGGCGAATCGGGCCTGAGAGCGAGAGAATCAGACCATTCGCAGACGGTCCCAACCACGGCGGAGGGTTTTGACATTGCCGCCAGACCAAACCGCAGCGGGCAGAACGCACCCCACCCCGGACATCCGGCTATTCGGCGGCAGCCTGCGTTCCCTGGAACTCGGCCAGAACCCGATCGCCGTCGAGAAGCTTCAGATCCGAACCCTTAATCTCGAATCCGTTCACCTTCGAGAGCATCTCGACAAACGAAGTCTCGTACTGCAGATCGGGGCAGGCCATCCGCGTCATGCCCAGATTCCCGAACTTCAGGCTCTTGCCATTGAGGATGTAAGGGCCGAAGAAGCGGTTGCAGTTCGTACGTCCGGCCACCAGCGTATCGGCGGCATTGAACATCAGCGTGAAGGCATCCTCCTCGGCCGAAACGGCCGTTGCGGGGATCGACTCCATCTTGGAGAGTTTCCACGAAGTGCCTTCGAGAGGCAGGTTCTCCTGCTGGCAGCAGCAGGCGGTCATCGCCAGAAGCAGCCCGGCGGCTGCAAGAATCTTTTTCATAATCGCTACAATATATTTAGTTTAGGTGTTATTGCTTCCGCTGTCGGAGTTCAAAAGCCGGGCCAAAACAGGATCGGGGCATGGACTCCGCAACCAAGACAAGCATCGCGGCCAGGCCGGAAGAACCGTTCCTCTCCGCATCGCTCATCGGTCTCCGAGGTTCGTGCCACGGTGCAGATCGCCCCGAATACCGTGTGCAAAGATATTCAATATTCTCAACGCCGGCAATATTGCACGATTGTATTTTTTTCGTATCTTGACATCAGAAGACATGACACCCTCCGTCGCAGGGCGTCGGCCGCATCGACTTCCGATCAGGCCGGAACCGTCACCGAAACATGGACAAAAAGAGATAAAAACATGAGACACGTTGCATATCTTTTTTTACTGACGCTGGCCGCCCTGCTGTCGGGCTGTGCCTCGCAACGGCGGGCAACCGCCACGGCGGACTCCGGCAACCAAACCTTTCAAACGGCGCTTGCAGCGCTCGAATCGCAGCGGTTTGTCGTCGACATCGACGAGGTCTACACCCGAAAGGGGAAAAGACTGGACACCTGCCAGAGCTACGTCCGCATGCAGGGGCCGCAACTCGAGGTCAGCTTCGCACCCGACCTCTTCGGGCCGCGGAACTCCCACAGAATGGACCAGATGCGCGCGACCGACGAACAGGGCCGCATCGAAAGGATCGGCACGAAGGCAAACGGAGATGTGCAGTTCCGAATTCACGGCCGCTGGGGATGGCAGCAGCGAAGCCGCTCCTGTCTGGTGACCCTCTTCCACAACTCCGACCGGGTCTTCCTGGAGTTCCGCACCGAACGGGACCGTCCGGAAGGAACCGCCAAAGGGACGCTTCGCCCGCTCGACCGCTAAGCACCACGCCCCGTTTCGCACCGAAGGAGGACCGGAGGTAGGCCGGAGCCGAACAGGCCTCCGACAGATCCGGTCTGAGGTGGGGCCGGGCTATGTAATCCGAGAGGGGCCGGCCAAAGTAATCCGAGAAGGGCCGGGCTGTGTCGAGTGCCCGGCTGCCGCAGAGCGATCCGAAAGAGGTCCGGACGGGGATGAGAGAAGCGACCCGGAAAGGAACGAGCAATCCGGAGCGAAAACAGAACTGCCCGGGAGAGGATTCTGCCGAGGCTTGGCGATCCGGGCGGACAAAATGCCGTCATCCGCGCATTTCGGCCGGCAAGGGCTTTGCATTTGAGGATTTATTTTATAATTTTGCACCGATTTCCCCGTCATCGGGCAAATTGGTCCCGTAGCTCAGTTGGATAGAGCAGCAGATTTCTAATCTGCCGGCCGCGCGTTCGAGCCGCGCCGGGATCACTTTTTTCTCCCATTATTTGGCCAATCTGTTTTTTTTCCCTACATTTGCACGCTTAAATGCCCGAACCGGGTGAGCGTTTTTACTTTAATTAACAAAATTTTATAGCAAATGGCTGTTAAAATTCGTCTGGCACGCCATGGTAAGAAGGGCTACGCCTTCTATCATATCGTTGCCGCAGATAGCAGAGCGCCACGTGATGGTAAATTCATCGAAAAGTTGGGTACCTACAACCCCAACACGAATCCTGCTACGATCGATCTGAACTTCGAGAAAGCTCTGGATTGGTTACTCAAAGGCGCACAACCTACGGATACTTGTCGGGCTATCCTCTCGTACAAGGGCGTACTTTACAAAAAGCACCTGCTGGGTGGCGTTGCCAAGGGTGCATTCTCGGAGACCGAGGCCGAGGCTCGCTTCAACAAGTGGATCGAGGCCAAGAACGGTAAGATCGAGGCCAAGAGCAACAAGATCGCTTCCGACGCCAAGTCGGCCGAAAAGGCCCGTCTGGCTGCCGAAACCAAGATCAAGGAGGAGCGTGCCGCTGCCATCGCCGAGAAGAAGGCCGCTGCCGAAGCTGCTGCCCGTGAGGCCGCAGAGGCCGCTGCCGCCGAGGCTGCCGCTGCCACCGAGGAGGCCGCTCCGGAAGCTCCCGCTGCCGAATAAGCAGGTTTTCTATTCCGATAAGACAGGAGATCACCCGAAGGGGAGATTTCCTGTTTTTTTTGTACTTTTGTCCCAAACTCTTTCGTAATGGCTGCATCCGCTGGACGTATCAACAAACTTTTCGGCACGGACGGGGGCCTCATGCTCTCGCTCTACTCCACGTTCCCCGACAACTTCGACCCTCAGACCATGCCGCTGATGGTCACGATCGACGCCCTGGAGGTGCCGCTCTGGTGCGACCGGTTCGAGCGCCGCGGAATCGCTGGCGCTACGGCCTCGTTCGCCGACTTCGACACCGAACGCCGCGCTCAGGAGCTCATCGGTCTCGAATTCCGCGTAGACGATCCCGCCGACGAGCAGGATGACGAATTCTATCTCGAGGATCTCATCGGTTTCGAAGCCGTGGCCGAAGAGGCCGGATCCGAGACGAAACATGCCGGAATCGTCACCGACTTCTACGACAGCGAGATGAATCCCCTGTTCGAGGTGGAGACCGGCGGGCATCAGGTGCTCATCCCCGCCGCCGAGGAGTTCATCGCCCACATCGACTTCGAGGAGCGGCGGATCCACTTCGTCCTACCCGAGGGGCTCTTAAATCTGGAATAACATGGCACGCGTTGTAATCGGTCTTTCGGGCGGCGTCGATTCGTCGGTGGCCGCCTGGCTGCTCAGGCAGCAGGGACACGAGGTTATCGGCCTCTTCATGATCAACTGGCACGACACAACTGGTACGCTCGAGGGCGACTGCCCGTGGCACGACGACCGCCTGTTCGCCGAACTGGTGGCCAAGAAACTCGATATTCCGCTCCATGTCGTCGATCTCTCGGCCGACTACCGCACGCGTGTGGTCGACTACATGTTCGCCGAGTACGAACGCGGCCGCACACCCAATCCCGACGTGCTGTGCAACCGCGAGATCAAATTCGACGTCTTCCTGCGCGAGGCGCTCAAACTGGGGGCCGACTACGTCGCCACGGGCCACTACTGCCGCAAGGAGGAGGAGCTGCTGCCGGACGGACGCATCGTCTACCGGCTGCTGGCCGGTTCGGACCCCAACAAGGATCAGAGCTATTTTCTGTGTCAGCTTTCGCAGGAGCAGTTGAGCCGGGCCCTCTTCCCGGTCGGCGGGCTGCTGAAGCCCGAGGTGCGGCGCATCGCCGCCGAGCAGGGACTTGCCACGGCCAAGCGCAAGGATTCGCAGGGAATCTGCTTCGTCGGAAAGGTCGATCTGCCGGTTTTCCTCCAGCAGAAGCTCGCCTCGAAGCACGGAAACGTCCATGAGATTCTCCCCTCGTGGCCCAAGTATGCCCGCAAACCGGCCATGCCGGCTCCGGACATGGAGCCTTCGGACGAGGAGCTGGCCGCTCTGGCCGAACCGTGGCACTATACGGTGCGCGACGGAAAGAAGATCGGCGAGCACAACGGCGCCCACTTCTACACGATCGGTCAGCGCAAGGGGCTCGGAATCGGCGGCCGCAAGGAGTCGTTGTTCATTCTGGCCACGGACACCGTGCAGAATGTGATCTATGTGGGTGAGGGGGACGCCCATCCGGGGTTGTGGCGGCCGGCGCTGCGCATCCTGCCGGGCGACATCCATTGGGTCAACCCCACGCGGGAGATGAAGGTCGGAGAGAGCGCCCGCTTCTCGGTGCGCATCCGTTACCGGCAGCCGTTACAGGGGGCCCGGCTCTTCATCCGCCGCGAGGGGGCCTATCTGCTCTTCGACGAACCCCAGCGGGGCATCACCCCGGGGCAGTTCGCCGCCTGGTATGACGGCGACGAGCTGGTCGGCTCGGGGGTGATCGACGCATGATCCCCGCAGGCAACTGAGACTCACCGGGCTTCAAACTCTATACGACGCACCCGTCGCCGTTTTTACGGCGCTTTCGCGGGAATCGGACAAAGACCGAGCGCCCGATTCTTCGTCCGCTGCAAGCGAAGTGCGGAATTGGCGTGGTGCAGATCGTCGATGTCGATGTTTATACTTGTGAGGTAAAAGGCATACCTCAACCAATCTAAGAAGCTAATAGGTATTTCCACTCTACATTAGTGAGCATGCTCACGTATAGCAGAGCATAACGAATGGCACGTTTTTTAGTTTTGTATACAAAAATACAAAACTTTGAAAACGCCGGTCGACTTGTATGTTATTGATGCAATACGGAAAGAACGGATTGCTCAAAAAGTGTCGCAGGCCATGCTGGCCTATGGCATCGGCGTTTCCAAAGGATTCATCGGCATGGCTGAAAGTCCGAAATACAATATCAAATACAACATCAACCATATCAACGAAATCGCCAAGTTCCTCGGCTGCTCGCCCCGCGATTTCCTTCCCGAAAAACCCCTTTAACCCCTCCGGCCGGTCATGATGCGTCTGCTGTCGATCATCATCGCACTCGTCGCGGCGGGGTTCGCCGCATTCGGACGCCAGCCCGTCGGAATCGCCTTCTACGACGTCGACCGGATCTACGACACCATCCCCGCCCTCTTCTACAATGACGAGGCGTACACGCCACAAGGCCGTTACGGCTGGAACTCGGAGCGTTACGAACGCAAGATCCGAAACACGGCCGCTGTCATCGACTCCATGGCGCTGGAGATCGTCGCCCTGTGGGGCGTCGAAAACGAACAGGTCGTCCGCGACCTCTGCTCGGCCTGCCGCGGCGAATACTCCTACCTCCACCGAACACTCAACACGCTCGACGGCATGGACTTTGCCCTGCTGTACTACGGCGACCGCTTCTACCCGGAACGCGCCGAAGTCGGACGTCGCTATCTGCTGGTCATCGGCGAGCTGGACGGGCTGCGCGTAGGGCTGGCGATGTGCGGCGATCGAAGCACGGGACGATGGCTCGCGGAGGATTTGCGCGACAACTATCCCGAGTTGCCGCTCGTGGTCATGGGCCGTGTCGACGGCCAAAAGGCCGCACGCCTCGGGCTGCGCGATGCCATGGCACGTGCCGAAAAAGCCGGACGCGGAAATATCCGCCGCGCGGGACGCTGGGAGATGCGCGACCGGATTCTCGTCGACACGGCATTCAAATGCCCGGCAGGCGATGTCTACATCCGCCGCCAACTGGTTGACCAAAAGAGCGGTAACCCCCTTGGAACCTTCTCCGGAAGCATCTATCGGGGCGGATACGGGTATTCACTGCCCGTGTTTGTATATATCGGCCACTGAGATTTGTTTTTTCCGGAAAGTTTTGCTATATTCGCAATCCCTCCGGGCAAAAGCCCCTTTTTTACAGGTGGCAAAACGGTTATCACCGCAATTTTTTCGACTTCGGAGGCTCCTTTTTGCGAAAAATTTTTTATATATTTATCATACAATTCAAAAATCTCGAAACTATGGCAGACGTTAAACGAGTCTACACCTTCGGCAACAAAGAGGCCGAAGGAAATGGCAAAATGCGTGAGCTGCTCGGCGGTAAAGGTGCAAACCTCGCCGAGATGAACCTCATCGGCATACCCGTTCCCCCGGGATTCACCATCACTACGGAAGTGTGCACGGAGTACTACAGCCACGGCAAGGAGGCCGTCATCAAACTCCTCAAGCCCGAAGTCGAAAAGGCCATGAAGAATATCGAAAGCCTCACCGGCATGAAGTTCGGCGACAAGGAGATGCCGCTGCTCGTCTCGGTTCGCTCGGGCGCACGCGCCTCGATGCCCGGAATGATGGACACGATTCTCAACCTCGGTATGAACGATCAGGCCGTCGAGGCCGTCGCCAAACGCACCGGCAACCCCCGCTTCGCCTGGGATTCGTACCGCCGTTTCGTCCAGATGTACGGCGACGTCGTGCTCGGCATGAAACCCGCCTCGAAGGAGGATCACGACCCCTTCGAGGAGATTATCGACGCCATGAAGAAAAAACGCGGCGTGAAGAACGACACCGATCTGACGACCGACGACCTGAAGGAGCTCGTCAAGGAGTTCAAGGCCGCCGTCAAGAAGCAGACCGGCGAGGATTTCCCCACCAACCCCTGGGATCAGCTCTGGGGTGCCATCTGCGCCGTGTTCGGCTCGTGGATGAACGAGCGCGCCATCCTCTACCGCAAACTCAACAACATTCCCTCGGAATGGGGTACGGCCGTTTCGGTACAGGCCATGGTCTTCGGAAACATGGGAAACAACTCCGCAACGGGCGTCGCCTTCTCGCGTGACGCCGCCACGGGCGAGAACATCTTCAACGGCGAGTATCTGATCAACGCCCAGGGCGAGGATGTCGTGGCCGGTATCCGCACCCCGCAGCAGATCACCATCGAGGGTTCGAAGCGCTGGGCCAAGGCCCAGAACATCTCCGAGGAGGAGCGCAAGAGCAAATACCCCTCGCTCGAGGAGGTGATGCCCGAGGTCTACAAGGAGCTCAACGAGATCCAGCACCACCTGGAGCAGTACTTCACCGACATGCAGGACATCGAGTTCACGATCCAGGACGGCAAGCTCTGGATGCTGCAGTGCCGCAACGGCAAGCGTACGGGTGCCGCCATGGTCAAGATCGCCATGGACATGCTGCGCGAAGGGCTGATCGACGAGAAGACCGCCGTGTTGCGCTGCGAACCCGCCAAGCTCGACGAACTGCTCCACCCGGTATTCGACAAGAAGGCCATCGCCTCGGCGCAGGTCATCACGAAGGGTCTGCCCGCTTCGCCCGGCGCCGCCACGGGTCCCGTGGTCTTCTTCGCCGAGGATGCCGAGAAGGTCTTCGCCAAGACCGGTCAGAAGGCCGTGCTGGTGCGCATCGAAACCTCGCCCGAGGATCTGAAGGGTATGCTCGACGCCGCAGGTATTCTGACCGCCCGCGGAGGTATGACCTCGCACGCCGCCGTCGTGGCTCGCGGTATGGGCAAGTGCTGCGTGTCGGGTGCCGGTGAGCTGCAGATCGACTACAAGACCCGCACCATTCACGTCAACGGATTCACCGTCAAGGAGGGCGACTGGATCTCGCTCAACGGTTCGACGGGCGAAGTCTATCTGGGTGAGGTAGCCACGAAGGACGCCGATCTGAGCGGCGACTTCGGCAAGCTCATGGAACTGGCTTCGAAATACGCCGTGCTGAAGGTCCGCGCAAACGCCGACACGCCAAAGGATGCCGCTCAGGCCTTCGAATTCGGCGCCGAGGGTATCGGCCTCTGCCGCACGGAGCACATGTTCTTCGAAGGTGACCGCATCAAGGCCATCCGCGAGATGATTCTGGCCGACGACGAGGCCGGACGACGGGTCGCCCTGGCCAAACTGCTGCCGATGCAGCGCGGCGACTTCGAGGGTCTCTTCAAGGTCATGAAGGGTTATCCCGTCACGGTCCGCCTGCTTGATCCCCCTCTGCACGAGTTCGTGCCCCACGATGAGAAGGGCCAGAAGGAGATGGCCAAGGAGATGGGCGTGCCTCTGCAGAAGATCGTCGAGAAGGTCGAGTCGCTGGCCGAGTTCAACCCCATGCTGGGTCACCGCGGCTGCCGTCTGGGCAACACCTATCCCGAAATCACCGAGATGCAGACCCGCGCCATCATCGAGGCTGCCATGAACGTCCGCGCAACGGGTACGCCCGTTCACGTCGAGATCATGGTCCCGCTGGTCGGAAACCACAAGGAGCTCCGCTACCAGAAGAAGATCATCGACCAGACGGCCGATCAGGTATTCTCCGAGCGCAACGACAAGATCGACTACATGGTCGGCACGATGATCGAAGTACCGCGTGCCGCCGTCACGGCCAACCAGATCGCCGAAGTGGCCCAGTTCTTCTCGTTCGGCACGAACGACCTCACGCAGATGACCCTCGGATTCTCGCGCGACGATATCGGCAAGTTCCTCCCGATCTACCTCGAAAAGGGTATTCTGAAGAACGACCCGTTCCAGATCCTCGACCGCAACGGCGTGGGCCAGCTGATCCGTGAGGCCGTCTTCAAGGGCCGCGGCACGCGTCCGACCCTCAAGTGCGGTATCTGCGGCGAGCACGGCGGTGAGCCCTCGTCGGTGGAGTTCTGTCACTATGCCGGTCTGAACTACGTGAGCTGCTCGCCCTTCCGTGTGCCCATCGCCCGTCTGGCTGCCGCTCACGCTGCCCTCAACCAGAAATAACCGGGGCCGTAGAGGGGGGGGGTCAAGCGGAGCCGGGACCAAGTGGAACCGGGGCCATGAGGAGCCGGGGCCATGAGGAGCCGGTGCCATGAGGAGAACAAGCTGAGCTGAGCCGGACCGCCCGGAAGGAGGAATCGGACCGAAAAAACGCCCCGAAAAAAGGCTGGACCTGTCGGGAAGAGAAACGGACCGAAGCAAGCCGCCTGAAAGCGGGAAACAGCCTTAACGTGCCGCCTCAGAAAGATGGCCAACCTACCGGATTCTGCCCCGAACAACCCCCTACCCTTCCAAAGATCATTCGTCAAAATCCCGCAGCCTCGGGCTGCGGGATTTTCCGTATGTTGACAAATCTGCCGGTTTGGTTGAATTTATTTGCACGACACTCCCTTTTTTGCTATATTTGACTTGGTAAAGTTTTTGAACGGACGTTTTTAAAATCTCAACGAAACCATGAAAAAGATCCTCCTTTCGGCGATCGCCGCTTTGTGCGTAGCCACGGCAGCTTCGGCTCAGGATGCAGGGAATTGGGCAGTCGGTCCCCGTATGAACATCTACACCAATACAGGAGACGGCATCGTCGGATTGGGTGCATTCGCCCGATACAGCTTCACGGACAACTGGCGCATCGAACCCTCGATAATCGCCTTGCTCCACAACTATTGCTCGATCGATCTCAACGTCGATGTGCAGTATGTATTCGACCTCGGTAGCGGTTGGAAAATCTATCCCGCAGCCGGTCTGACTGCAAACGATATCGGTCGATGGGCTGCCGGTCTGAATCTCGGCGGCGGTTTCGACTACAAGGTCGCTCGCGACTGGGACATCACGGCCGGACTCAAATGGCAGCCCATGTTCGATGATCTACGCAAAAACCCAGTCACGATCAGTATTGGGGCCGCCTACCGGTTCTGACCAGCCTCTCCCCCAATCCATCCCGGAATGTCATTCATCTGACTTCCGGGATTTTTTCTGCCCCTGTTGAATCATCCTGAACAACGGATTGCAGGTTTCGAATAGATGAAATCAAGAGGCTCCGAATTTGGTTAACCAATTTATTTTCGTTAATATTGCAATTGGCAAACCAATTTCAACCCAAAACAAAGATGAAAAAGACCTTTTGCGCGTGGGTACGGACCGGAATGCTCGGTCTGGCCCTCCTGGCATGCGCAGCGTGCGGCGGCGACAACGACGAAATGCCCGCGTCCGGAACAGAAACCGAAACGGACGGCGGCTCCGGTTCGGATTCAGGGGAGAAGCCCGACGAAGGCAATCCCGACGAGGAGAATAATCCGGACGAAGAGATTCCCGAAGGGGAGGTGACCAGCACCATCTCCTCGGCGGCGGAACTCGAGGCTCTCGGGCCGCTCGAAGCCGGTCGCACCATTATCTGGAAAGACGGCACCTACGATGCCCAGAAGATTCACCTTACAGGTACGGGAAGCGAAGCGGAGCCGATTCTCTTCCGCGCAGAAAACCCGGGCGGAGTCCGCTTCACGGGAGCTTCGACTCTCAGTATCGACGGCAGCTACCTGCACGTAAGCGGATTCCAATGGATTGACCCGGTACCCGACGGCGAACATCTGATCCGCTTCGAAAGCGGTTCACAGGCATGCCGACTGGAGGATTGCGCCATCGACGGTTCGGGGTCGGAGTCCGATGCCGTGAACAGCACGAAATGGGTGTCGCTCTACGGCACACACAATGTCGTTACGCACTGCCGCTTCGAGAACAAGAACAACATGGGCGCACTGTGCGTCGTCTGGCTTGAGGAGGGGGTGACGGCCGGTCACGAAATTTCATACAACCACTTTTCGCGTCCCGAGACAATTCTCGACGCGGACGGTGAACCGGCCAACGAGCAGGAGACCATCCGCGTCGGCGACAGCGCCCACTCGATGCAGAAGGGCGGATGCGTCGTCAAGGGCAACTACTTCTACCGGTGCAACGGCGAGGCGCAGGAGATCGTCTCGAACAAGTGCTGCGGCAACACCTACTCGGGCAACGTCTTCTACGAAAGCAAGGGGACGCTGACGCTGCGTCAGGGAAACGGCTGCACCGTCAGCGGCAACTACTTTCTGGGCAACGACATCGCGGATACGGGCGGTGTGCGCATCATCGGCGAAGATCACGTCGTCGAGGAAAACTGGTTCGAACGGTTGAACAGCGTCGGATACAAGGCGGCATTGTGTCTGGTCCGCGGGGAGGAGAACGTCTCGCTGAGCGGCTATGCGCAGGTAAAGAATGCCCTGGTGAAGGGCAACACCTTCGTGGACTGCAATCTGGCCATGCACATCAACTACGGCTCGTCGAACATGACCCTGCCGGTCATCTCATCACGCATCGAGGACAACATAGCGGTCGTACCCGAGGGCAACACCAGCAACTATGTCGTCCGATACGAGGACTCGGATCCCCAGGCCGAAATCACGTGGAGCAACAACCGGTTCTACGGGCGTTTCAAAAACGACCACTTCGGTCTTACCGCCCTCAAGGTGCGCCCGGACGTCGGCAACGCAGCGGCTGAGATGGATGCCATCGAACAGGCTGCCGGCACCTCCTGGGAGTAGGTAGATCCGTCTTCTGCAGGTACGAAAAACCCCGGCAGCCGTGTTCACGACTGTCGGGGTACTTTTTCGGGGAAAGCCCTCACGCGGAACCGACATCCGAAGCCGATCCGGTAAGATTCAGGAGAATCTCAGAGGATTCGAGAGCAGGCTTCCAGCCCTTCGGAACTATCTGTACCACAGCGCGACGCCTCGCTCAGCCCCCATATTCGGCCTCATATCCGGTCATTGCACCAGGTCCATTCACCGGTCCAGCCCCTATTCGGCCCCTATTCTGCCCCCTCGTTGATGCGGATCATCTCGAAGATCCGGTAGCCGATCGGCGCATAGCTGCGCCAGGCCGAACGTTTGGCCCGATAGAGCCACGGGCGTCCATCGATATAGAGCATCACTTCAGGGAGCTGGCGCTCGTCGAAGAAGCCGCACAGCTGCGAAGCGTCGAGATCGAACGTATAGCGATGTTTCCAGCCTCGCTTTTCGGGCTCTAGGTAGAGTCGGCCGACCGGCCCGGAGAGAATTACGCCGCCCGAAACAAAACGCACGGAATCAACCGTCTCGGGACGTGCCATCCGGCACGTGAAGTTCAGCGTCGCCCGTCCTCCACGGTGCTCCTTGTAGGTAAGGTCAAAGGTCAGATCGCCCGCCTCGGGATTTTCGAACAGCGTCACCGGAAGGGTGTGGTAGATCGTGCCGTCGGTCTCGGCCTTCGAGACATAGTGCGAGCGGATCTCCTGCCCCGAAGCCGTCAACAAGGCTCCCCAGCAGCACACAACCGCCAAAAGGCCCCGACCGATCCGCCTTCCATCCTCCGGCATCGCAAACCTCTTCCACACCTTCTGCTCCTTCTGTCCCTTCAGCTCCTTCTGCCCCTTCGGACCCCTCGGCCCTCTCAGCCCCTTCGGCCCCCTCGGCCCCCTCGGCCCCTTCCGGCATTCGGGAAACGGCCCGCCCGGCTGTCGACAATCAGTCACCGTAGACGATGATCGTATAGATGGTATAGAGCCCCACGTAGGACTTCATCTGGTAGTCGACGTGGTGGATACGCGTGATGCCGGCTTCGCGGGCCGCCGTCTGGATGCTGGCATCGCCCAGCGCCACCAGACCTACGTACCCCTTGACCTCGGCCGTGCCGACCTTGCTCGATCCGGCATTGCCCGTAACGGCCATGCCGTCCTTGATATCCGTATAGGCGAAGCCCGAAACGGGCGACTTCACGCAACCCGTCAGCGAAAGGGCTGCCACGGCAAGGGCTGCAAAGAGGAACTTCTTCATGTTATCGCGTTTTGTAGGCACAACGGAACTTTCCCTTGGCCAGATTCAACAGTTTGCTCTTGAGCAGCTGACGACGCAGCGGCGAGATGCGGTCCGTAAAGACCTTGCCCTGGATGTGGTCGTACTCATGCTGGATGACCCATGCCTTGAGCCCCGTGAACTCCTCGTCGTACTCGACGAAGTCCGTATCCTGGTAGCGCATCCGGATCCGCAGCGAACGCTGCACGTCGGCATAGATCCCCGGAAACGAAAGGCAGCCTTCGTTATAGATCTTCGTCTCCTCGGAGTATTCATAGATTTCGGCGTTGACGAAGGCCCGCTTGTAGTCGGCACACGACGGGTCCTCCTCGGCCCACGGCGTACAGTCAACCACAAAGAAACGCAGATTCTTGCCCACCTGCGGGGCTGCAAGCCCTACGCCGCCCGCCTCGTCGAGGGTCAGGAACATGTCCTCCTCGAACTTCTTCACGTCGAGCGTCTCGGGCGTGACGGGTGCACACGCCTTGCGAAGCACCTCGTCTCCATAGATCACTATCGGGTAAATCATCGGTTGAATTCCATGTAACTTTGTAAAATAATCGTCGCGGAGATCTTGTCCACCAGCGCCTTGTCACGCCGCGCCATGCGTCCGATGCCACTCTGGAGCATCGTGCGGTGGGCCAGCACCGAGGTGAAGCGTTCGTCGTGAAAGACCACCTCCTTGTCGGGCCACGCTCGCTGCAGGCGGCGCGCCAGCGGCTCGATGAAGCGCCACGTTTCGGAAGGCGTGCCGTCCATCTGCATGGGTTTGCCCATGACGATGGTCGAGACCTCCTCCCGCGCAAAATAGTCGGCCAGCCAGCGTTCGAGATCTCGCGTCGGAACGGTCTCCAATCCCCCGGCAATCAACCGCAGAGGATCGCTCACAGCGATCCCCGTACGTTTGGTGCCGTAGTCGATGGCCAGAATCCTTCCCATGTCGGATGGCGTCGCGCGGCGACTACAGATTCAGTTTCTTGAACAATTTGCGGTAGGAGCACTCCTCGTCGACCAGGGCCGGCAGGGCCTCGATCTTGACGCGCTCCTGCTGCATCGTGTCGCGGTGACGGACCGTCACCGTACCGTCCTCGAGCGTCTGGCCGTCAACCGTCACGCAGAACGGCGTACCGATGGCATCCTGACGGCGGTAGCGTTTGCCGACGGAATCCTTCTCGTCGTAGGCCACGTTATAGTCGTACTTCAGCAGGTCGACGATCTTCTGCGCCACTTCGGGCATGCCGTCCTTCTTCACAAGCGGCAGGATGGCCACCTTCACCGGTGCCAGTGCGGCCGGGAAACGCAGCACAACACGCGTATCGCCGCCCTCGAGCTGCTCCTCGGTGTAGGCCGCCGACATCACCTGCAGGAACATGCGGTCGACACCGATCGAAGTCTCCACCACGTAGGGTACGTAGCTCTCGCCCGTCTCCGGATCGAAATACTGCATCTTCTTGCCCGAATACTTCTGGTGATTGCCCAGGTCGAAGTCCGTACGCGAGTGGATGCCCTCGACCTCCTTGAAGCCGAACGGGAAGTTATATTCGATGTCGGTGGCGGCGTTGGCGTAGTGGGCCAGCTTCTCGTGGTCGTGGAAACGGTAGTTGTCGTCGCCGAAGCCCAGCGCACGGTGCCAGGCCATACGCGTGTTGCGCCACTCGTTCCACCACTGCATCTCGGTGCCCGGGCGAACGAAGAACTGCATCTCCATCTGCTCGAACTCGCGCATGCGGAAGATGAACTGACGAGCCACAATCTC
This sequence comes from Alistipes megaguti, assembly GCF_944320325.1. NCBI lineage: Bacteria > Pseudomonadati > Bacteroidota > Bacteroidia > Bacteroidales > Rikenellaceae > Alistipes > Alistipes megaguti. Next base: position 19,987 of record NZ_CALUHA010000006.1, on the reverse strand, counting down.
GTTGCGGAAGGCCTTGCCGATCTGTGCGATACCGAACGGAATCTTCATGCGGCCGGTCTTCTGCACGTTCAGGAAGTTGACAAAGATGCCCTGGGCCGTCTCCGGGCGCAGGTAGATCGTCGACGAACCTTCGGACGTCGAACCCATCTGCGTCGAGAACATCAGGTTGAACTGACGTACCTCGGTCCAGTTGCGCGTACCCGAGATCGGGCAGGCAATCTCGCAGTCGAGGATGATCTGCCGCAGCCCGGCCAGATCGTTGGCATTCATCGCCTCGGCATAGCGGCGGTGAACCTCGTCACGCTTGGCCTGCGTCTCGGCCACACGCGGCGACGTGGCCCGGTACTTGGCCTCGTCGAAGTCCGCTCCGAAACGCTTGCGGGCCTTCTCGACCTCCTTCTCGATCTTTTCATCCTGCTTGGCGATCCAGTCCTCGATCAGCACGTCGGCACGGTAGCGCTTCTTCGAGTCCTTGTTGTCGATCAGCGGGTCGTTGAACGCTGCCACGTGGCCCGATGCCTCCCAGGTCTTGGGGTGCATGAAGATCGCCGCGTCGAGCCCCACGATGTTCTCGTGCAGCTTGACCATCGAATCCCACCAATAGCGCTTGATGTTGTTCTTCAACTCGACGCCGTTCTGTCCGTAATCGTAGACCGCACCCAGACCGTCGTAGATCTCGCTCGACGGGAATACGAATCCGTACTCCTTGCAGTGAGCGACCAGCTTCTTGAAAAGTTCTTCCTGAGTCATCGTATTTTGAATTTACTGATTTTTCCGATTTGTTCTTCCAAACGACAAAAATACAAAATAAAAAGAAATTGACACCTTCCGCTCCCGATTTATTTCCTATTTGTCACAACGGACGGCCCCGGATCGGGCAAACCGCCGCAAACAACGTCCAATCTCAAGACTCACGATGATGAAAACATGCAGGCCCCTTGCGCTGCTGCTGGTTTCCACGCTGCTGCTGGCGGCCTGCGGCGACAATGACAAAACCCAGGCGGGCGACTTCGGACAGATTCAGATTCCCGACGTTTCCCAACTGGTCCAGATGGCCGAAGCCGAAGCCGAAACGGGAAGCTCCAGCGTAACCTTCACCACCCTGGCAGCGTGGAGCACCTCGATCCGCGAAACGCGCACCGAAACGCCCGAATGGATATCAATCTCGCCCAACCACGGCGACCTGGCCGGAGACTATACCATACGGATCACCCTGCAGCCCAACTTCGGACAGCAATCCCGCACGGCCATCATCCCATCACCTGCGGCTCGACGCAGATCGAAATCTCCGTTACGCAGAAGGCCCCCGCAGACGGGTCGGACGAGGGGCACTACATCTACCAGGATAACAGCTGTTCGCAGATCCGGTGGACGAAGAACGGCACGCAGGAGTTCACCTAAGACGCGAATGTCCACAAGCAGACATACGAGTACGAACGGCTCAACCAGCTTCAGACCATCGATCCGGGGCTGATCTTCATCTACGACTCCGACATGCTGCGCAGTCTGGGACTGCTTGGTCCGACGGGTAACATGCTGCCTGTCAAGGTGGTCACGACGCTGACCAATGGCGAGAAGGTGACCGGAAATCTCTCCTACACCTACCACAGTCTCGACAACTGGCAGCGGGGCGAGGAGATCGACGGCATGGAGTTCACCCTGCGTAACAACCTCGTCTCGGAGTACCGCTACGTATTGACCTATCTGGGAATCTGAACCGCTCCCGACCACAGTACAAAAAAACGACGGCATCCCTCGATGTCGTCGTTTTTCGCTTTCTCGGGATAACTCCGAAAACAATTTTCTCATGGGGCCGTCCGACCGGAAGTTCCCCTTGCGGGCTGCCGCCCGAATGCCCGCCTAACCCATGGAACGCTATCCCAAGGGCCGCTGTCAGCCGGCCAGTCCCCGTCTGCCTCCGTCTGTCCCTGCCGTCTGCCCCGGTCACGCTCGGCCTGCCCCGTCTGTCCCGGTGGCCCCGGTGGCCCCGGTGGCCAACCATCGAGAACTCTCGGGTATTCCGTCCAACCCGCCCCAAGGCCGGTTATCCGATCAATCCCGCCTCCCGAAACGAAAAGTCCCCGCCGCCGCGGGCTATGATCACGTGATCCAGCAGCCGAATGTCAAACAGTGCAGCCGCCTTGGCAATACGTTCGGTCAGCGCCCGATCCTGCGCACTCGCCTCCGGACTCCCCGAAGGGTGATTGTGAATCAGAATAAGCCGCGTGGCGAGCAACTCAAGGGCCCGTTTGGCGATCAACCGGTGATCGACCACCGTCCCTGTCACCCCGCCCTGACTCACCCGTTGGCGCTCAATGATGCGATTGGATGAAGTGAGATAGACTACCCAGCACTCTTCGTGGGTCAGGCGTTCAAGTTGCGGACGAAACAACCGCACCACATCATCGCTCGTTGCAATGGAGTCGGACTCCCCCGCCCCTTCAGCCGCCACCCTGCGGCCCAACTCGGCGGCCAACAACAGATTTCGGGCCCGCCTGAGCCCCATTCCGCCCACCATGCGCAATCGGGCTTCCGGTTCGCGGGTCATGCGTGCCAACGAACCCCCGTAAGTTGCCAACAACATCTCGGCCAGTTGTTCGTCCTCGATCAGCAACGACAACAACTCCTGGTCGTCGAGAGACTCGACGCCTCGTGAAGTCATCTTGCTGCGTATGTTCTCCATGATTTTTACGGTTTTCTTTCCAGACACCTGTCAGTCCCGCAATTCAGGCATATTCCAAGCTACTCGGTACGGCCCGATCCGTGCCCCCGGTACGACTCTCCCGGGCTGTAATCCCGGTCAGCTGTCTCTGTCTGCCTCCGGTCAGCCACCTCCGTCAGTCCCCGGTCAGCCCCTCCGTCAGTCTGTGGTCAGCTCCTTCTGTCAGCCCCCGGTCAGCTCCTTCTGTCAGCCCCCGGTCAGCTCCTTCTGTCAGTCCCCGGTCAGCTCCTTCTGTCAGCCCCCGGTCAGCCCCCTCTGTCAGTCTCCGGTCAGCTCCTTCTGTCAGCCCCCGGTCAGCCCCCGGTCAGCTCCTTCTGTCAGCCCCCGGTCAGCCCCCTCTGTCAATCCCCGACCCCGGGTCAGTGAGAAAGACGATCGACCTTGTCCAGTAACAAGGCGCACTGCTCGTCGGTCAGATACTGCGACACAGAAAAGGCGGCATGCTGTTCGGCCTCCTTCTTCGAATCGCCCGCACCGTGGCCAACCTCCATGTCGTCGACAAGCACCGTGCAGTAGAAGACCGGACGGTTGGCCGACGAACCCTTTTCGTTCTCCGTACGGAAAAGCACCCGGTGGCGGTTCTTCTGGCACCACTCGATCAGGCGGCTCTTGAAATCGGTCTCCGATTCGGTCAGCTCCTCAAGGTCCAGACAGCGGTAATAGATGCGGTTGATGAGCAGCCGGTTGACAAAATCGTACCCCTGATCGAGGTAGACGGCTCCCATCATCGCCTCGAAGGCGTCGCCGAAGATGTGTTTCTGGGCAATGCCCGCTCCGCCGTTCGAAATCACGTAGCGGTCCAGGCCCAGCTTCACAGCCAGGGCATTGAGCGACTGCCGCGACACGATTTTCGAGCGCAGCTGGGTCATGAAGCCTTCGTCGCGATCGGGATATTCGATGAAGATATAGTCGGAAGTTACGGCCTCGATCACCGCGTCACCCAGGTATTCGAGGCGTTCATTGTTGATCGCACGGCCGTCTTCCAAAACCAAAGAAGCTGACTTGTGAATCAAAGCCAGCTTGTAAAGTTCGACGTTGTGCGGAATGAATCCGAACAAGTCGTCGACCATTTTGTAATACGCCCGGTCACGCCCGAAATTCCGCCGTAGCGGACGCAAGAGAAAATCAATCACTGCGCGGACGTTTTTTAGGGGGGGGGTTAGAGCTTGCGGAAGATCACCGTCGAGTTGTGACCGCCGAAGCCGAACGTATTGCTCAGACAGCACTTCACGTCACGTTTCTGTGCCTGGTTGAGCGTCAGGTTGAGTTTCGGATCGATCGCCGGATCGAGGTGCTCGCAGTTGATGGTGGGAGGCACGACTCCGTGCGTCATGGCGAAGATGCAGGCCAGCGCCTCAACGGCTCCGGCGGCACCCAGCAGGTGACCCGTCATGGACTTCGTCGACGAGATGTTGACGTTGTAAACGTGGTCGCCCAGAACCTCCGCTACGGCCTTCAGTTCGGGAAGATCGCCGGCAGGGGTCGATGTGCCGTGAACATTCACATAGTCGATATCCTCGGGGCGGATGCCGGCATCCTTGATGGCATCGCGCATGGCCTTGATGGCCCCCTTTCCTTCGGGGTGCGGAGCCGTGAAGTGGTAGGCATCGGCCGAAGCGCCGCCGCCGATGATCTCGCAATAGATCTTCGCTCCACGGGCCTTGGCGTGCTCGTACTCCTCGAGAATGAGCGCTCCGGCTCCTTCGCCGATCACGAAGCCGTCACGGTCGGCGTCGAACGGACGCGAAGCGTGCTGCGGATCGTCGTTACGCGTCGAGAGTGCCTGCATCGAGTTGAATCCCCCGACGGCCGGTTCGTTGACTGCGGCTTCGGAACCGCCGGCAACCATCACGTCGGCCTTGCCGTAACGGATGGTGTCGAAGGCGGCGATCATGCCGTGGTTCGACGAGGCGCAGGCCGATACCGTACAGTAATTCGGACCCATGAAGCCGTACTTCATGGAAATGAACCCGGCGGCGATATCGGCAATCATGCGGGGAATAAAGAATGGGCTAAACCGCGGGGTTCCTCCCCCTGCGGCATAGCCTAAACACTCATCGAAGAACGATTTGAGTCCTCCGATACCCGAGCTCCAGATCACACCGACCTGCTCCTTGTCGATCGTCTCCAGATCGAGAGCCGAATCCTCCACGGCCTGCGTGGCGGCAATCAGAGCATACTGCGTAAAGAGGTCGTATTTGCGGACCTCCTTGCGGTCGAAATGCTGTGCCGGATCGTAATTTTTTACTTCACAAGCGAATTTGGTCTTAAATTTTTCCGCGTCAAAATGAGTAATGGGTGCGGCACCGCTGACTCCCTTCTCCAGATTGGAAAAATACTCTTCAATATTATTACCGAGCGGGTTGATCGTTCCGATGCCCGTAACAACTACTCTTCTTTCCGTCATAAATTCAAGCCTTATTCCGTGAACGTATTTTCTTGGTTAATTATTTCTTGTGCTCCTCGATGTACTTGATGGCGTCACCTACGGTAGCGATCTTCTCAGCGTCCTCATCCGGGATCTGGATATCGAAAGCCTTCTCGAACTCCATGATCAACTCTACGGTGTCGAGCGAGTCTGCGCCCAGGTGGTTGGTGAAGCTGGCTTCGGGTACTACCTCCGACTCCTTGACACCCAGCTTGTCGACGATGATCTCGACAACTTTTGATTGAACTTCTGACATAATCTTAAGTTTTTAGTTAAACAATTATAGGGAATAGTTTCAATACATTTCCCGGGTAATTTTGCGCAAAAGTAACACTTTTTTTATTACTTTTGACAAAACGGCCCGATTTTTTATTCACAACTTTTTCGACATTTAGCACAAAAACATACACAATAATTTAAGAATCACCGAATTATGAAATTGCTTCTGATCTCGAATTCGACCAATGCCGGCGAAGAATATCTGCGCTATCCGCTGCCCGAAATCGGCCGCTTCCTTGCCGGGATTCACGAAATAGCCTTCGTCCCCTACGCCGCCGTGACCTTCTCCTACGCCGACTACGAAAAAAAGGTCCAGGCCCGTTTCGACGAACTCGGAATCCGCGTCCGCTCGGTCCACCGGGCCAAGGATCCCGCTGCGATGATCCGCACGGCCGAAGCCGTCTGCGTCGGCGGCGGAAATACCTTCGCCCTGGCCCGCAAGATGCAGCAGCAGGGGCTCATGAAGGCTATTCTGGGCCGAATCCGCGCCGGAGTGCCCTACGTCGGCTGGTCGGCCGGCAGCAACGTCTGCTGCCCCACGATCTCGACGACGAACGACATGCCCATCGTCCAGCCCGAATCGTTCCGCGCCATCGGAGCCGTCAGGTTCCAGATCAACCCCCACTACCTCGATGCCAACCCCGCGGGCCACGCCGGAGAAACGCGCGAACAGCGTATTCTGGAGTACATCGAAGCCAATCCGCGCCGTTGGGTCGTCGGACTGCGCGAAGGATGCATGCTGCGCCTCGAGCAGGGAAGGATGGAACTGATCGGCAGCCGTCCGATGCGTGTATTCCGCAAAGGAGTCGAGACCTTCGAGGTCGAACCCGGAGGCGACCTCTCGTTTTTATTATAAATAGGTATCGAAGGGAAGGGGCGTCGTTCTCCACCCCTCAAAAGGCATAAATTCCACCACTGATGAAAGTCATGATCGTCGGACTGGGCCTCATCGGAGGTTCGTTCGCTCTCTCGTTGCGCGACCACGGACTCGCCGACGAGATCCTCGGGGTCGAAAACTCCGAGGAACATGCTGCGGAGGCCCTCCAGCTGGGGTTGGCCGACCGCATCGTTCCGTTCGAAGAGGGAATCGCACAGGCCGACCTCACGGTGCTGGCAACCCCCGTGGACACCATTCCGCTGCTGGCCGTCAAGGCCCTCAACCGCGTCTCGGACCGCCAGGCGGTCATCGACATGGGTTCGATCAAGGGCGAGTTGTGCGAGGTGATCTCGATGCACGCCCGGCGGAGGCGTTTCGTCGCCGTACACCCGATGTGGGGCACGGAGTACAGCGGCCCGAAGGCCGCCCAGCACGGTGCCTTCACTGGCCGTCACGTCGTCTTCTGCGACACGGAACACAGCGATGCCGATGTCCTGCAGACTGTCGAGCGGATCTTCCGCACGCTCCGGTGTCCGGCCATCTACATGAATCCCGAGGAACACGACCTGCATGCGGCCTATGTCTCGCACATCTCCCACGTCTCGTCGTTCGCCCTGGCGCTGACCGTCCTCGAAAAGGAGCTCGAGGAGCGTCACATCTTCGATCTGGCGGGCGGAGGTTTCGAAAGCACCGTGCGGCTGGCCAAGAGTTCCGCCACAACGTGGGTGCCCATCCTGCTGCGCAACAAGTACAACGTCCTGGACGTCCTGCGCGAACACATCCACCAGCTGCAGGTGCTGCGCAAGATGCTCGAGAGAGACGATGCCGAGGGGCTCCGACAGGCCATCGAACGAGCCAACTCCATCCAACGGATCATCCACTGATAATGACGGATCATCCACTGATGACGACGGCCGAAACGGGACGCATCGGCGAAGAGGCCGTAGCCGACTATCTCCGCCAGAAGGGCTTCTCGATCCGGGCGCGGAACTGGCGGCAGGGGCACTACGAACTGGATCTGGTGGCGCTGCGCGACGGGATTCTCCACATCGTCGAGGTCAAGACCCGCCATGCGGGATCGCTCACCCCGCCCGAGGCGGCGGCCACACACCGCAAGTTCCGCGCCGTGAGCCGCGCCGCTGCCGGTTACATCCGCGCCGTCGGGTGGAAGGGCGACGTGCAGTTCGACGTGGCGGCCGTGGAGCTCGACACAGACGGGGGCGTCCGCATCGACTGGATCGAAAGCGCCTGGGAGTACAACTGGTAATTTGGCGTTTAAGACAATTTATACTATCTTTGCCCTGCCAAACGCCTCCGGGAACTCCCGGTGTGACGACCGGCTTGAGAGGTGAAAACGAAAATCAAGAAATTCCTGGAAAAATTCAACACCATAGACTGCTGATGTGGCTCTATAATTTCGGTCTGTTGCTTTACGTTTGGGCAATCCGTCTCGTGGCCCCGCGCCACCGGAAGGCCCACCTTTGGCTCGAAGGACGCAAGGACCTCTTCCGCAGAATGCGGGAAACCATCGACCCCGCGGCGCGTATCGTCTGGATACACGTCGCTTCCCTCGGAGAGTTCGAACAGGGACGCCCCATCATCGAACAACTCCGCAAATTACATCCCGAATACAAGATCCTGCTGACCTTCTTCTCCCCCTCGGGTTACGAAATCCGAAAGGACTACAAGGGCGCCGACTACATCTTCTACCTGCCGCTCGATACCCCGCGGAACGCCCGCCGTTTCCTCGATGCCGCACATCCCGACGTGGCCATCTTCGTCAAATACGAATACTGGTTGAACTTGTTGCGCGAACTCCGCCGCCGGAAGGTCCGCACCTATGTCGTCTCGGCCATCTTCCGCCGCAATTCGGTCTTCTTCCGCCCCTACGGCGGTCTGTGGCGCCAGGCCCTGGAGTCGTTCGACGTGATGTTCGTCCAGAACGAAGAGTCGAAGAAACTCCTCGCCACACTCGGTTTCGACAACGTCCTCGTGGCCGGCGACACACGATTCGACCGTGTGGCCGAAATCGCCCGCGCCGCCAAGCATGTCGATATTGTCGAACGCTTCAAGGGCGAAGACCGCCTCTTCGTGGCCGGATCGACCTGGGGCCCCGACGAAGAGCTGCTGATCCAACTCATGAACGACAACCCCGACGTGAAGTTCGTCATCGCCCCCCACGAAATGGACGAGACGCGCATCGCCCGGCTCATAGCCGAAACGCGCGGCGGCGCACTCCGCTACACGCAGTGCACCTCGCGAACGGGATACGGAACCCGGCAACTGCTGATCCTCGACACGGTGGGGCTCTTGTCCTCGGTCTACTCCTACGCCACGTGGAGCTACATCGGCGGGGGATTCGGCGTCGGAATCCACAACACGCTCGAGGCCGCAACCTTCGGGCTCCCGATCGCCTTCGGCCCCAACTACCAGAAGTTCAAGGAGGCCCGTGACCTCGTGACGCTCGGTGCGGCCCGTTCGGTGACCTCCTACGAGGAGCTGCGGAGCTGGTTCATTCCCCTGCGTGACAACGAGGAGTTCCTGCAGAAGACCTCCCGCATCGCCAAGGACTACACCACCCGTCATCAAGGGGCCACAAACATCATCGTCAAGACCATCTTCCCGCAATAACCGGAGGGGGGGGGTATTAGGGACCGGAAAGAGGCAGGGCCGCAGAGACCGAAAGGGACCGGCCGGACAGAAAAAGGGCAGCAGAGACCGAAAGGGGACTCCGGACAAAGGCAGAGTCGCAGAGAGCGGGAGGAGCAGAAAGAGACTGAGCCGCAGAGACCGGGAGTGCCGAAATAATGTGCCGGAGTGGCAAGTCTGTCTCTCACGGAGAAGAGGAAAAACCGCACCGCATAAAGACAAACAGGCGGGGCCATCCAATCGGATGGCCCCGCTTTCCATATCCGGAGGATTGTGTCAGGCGACCGTCTCACCTGTCGTTTCTGACACCCCTGACGTTCCTGTCGCCCTTCCTGGCCGTTTCTGGCATCCACCGGTCGTCACTTGTCGCTTCCGGGCTCACGACCGTTTCTGGCACCCTCTCACGCCTCGGTCGTCTCTGGTCGCCCTCTCACGCCTCAGACACCTCTGTCGCCCTCTCGCGCCTCGAACACCTCGGAACGCACCACTCCGGTCAACACTTGTGGGTCATAATGTTGAGCACCAGACGGTCGGTCTCGTTCATGCCGTCACGACCGATCTTCGTCAGATTGCGGATACAGCGGTCGACATCCTCTTCGATGATCCCCTCGACGGGCGTCACACACTGCCCGTCCATGGCCATCATCGCCGAAAGAACGGCCGTCGAAACACCGCTCGTGAGCTTCATCGCACAACTCGGTTTCGCACCGTCGCAGATCATACCCGTCAGATTGGCAATCATGTTCTTCACCGCAGCGGCGACCTGGTCGTACCCTCCGCCCATCAGATAGACAATGCCGCAGCTCGATCCCGTCGCAGCCACCACGCAGCCGCACAGGGCCGACAGCCGACCCAGACTCTGCTTGATGTAGATCACCGTCAGATGGCTCAACGTCAGCGCCCGGATCGTCTGCTCCTCCGTGGCGCCGGTCTCCCGCGCGTAGACCGCCACGGGCATCGTCGCCGCAATCCCTTGGTTGCCGCTTCCGGAGTTGCTCATTACCGGAATCATCGCCCCGGCCATGCGCGCATCGCACGCCGCAGACGTATAGGAGAGAATCCGCGTGAAGATGCTGTCGCCCATCACCCGCTGCTCGCGGTCGCAGCGCAGCGTGCGCCCCACGCTGTGACCGTAATCCCCCGAGAAGGCCTTCTCGGCGGCAGCCCAGTTCAGGCGCCGCGATTCGAGAATGAAGCGGATCTCGTCGAGCGGCGTGGTCGTGGCAAACTCCCATACTCGGCGCAGCGTCAGCGAAACATCGCCCGACTCCGTCTCCGACGAAGCCCCGCCCCGCTTGTCGAGCTGCACCTCGCCGTCGTGCTCGACATAGACGAACGTCGTATGTCCACCGGCAATGACGGCCTGCGCCTCGTGGCCTGCCGCCACAACCTCCACTTCGATATAGAGTTTTTCCGAGATACCCTCCTTCAGCTCGATGGTGATGCGCTTCTCTTCGATCATCCGCCGTCCGCGCTCCACCGCCTCGGGCGTCACGTCACGCAACACCTCCAGCTGATACTCCGAGCGTCCGATCAGCGCCCCGAGCGCCACGGCAATCGGCAGGCCGATCATCCCCGTACCCGGAATGCCGACTCCCATGGCATTCTTCAGGATATTGGCACTCAACCGGACGGCGATCCGTTCGGGCTCGGCGCCCAGCGTTTCCGTCGCACGTGCCACGCACAGCGCTACGGCGATCGGCTCGGTACACCCGATGGCCGGAATGACCTCGCGATGAATCAGATCAATGATTTGCTTGCGTTCAGACTCTGGTAGCATAGACTTTTGGGTTTAGCGAAAACAAAGATACTATTTTTTCCCTATTTTTGCAGCATGAAAGATCCCGAAGATCGCAAATGGAGGGTACTCTCGAGCGAATACCTCTTCCGGCGGCCGTGGCTCACCATACGGCACGAGAGCCTCGAGCTGCCCGACGGGCGCCGTGTGCCCGACTATTACGTCCTCGAATACCCCGACTGGGTCAACGTCACGGCCATCACGCGCGACGGACGCTTTGTCCTGATCGACCAGTACCGCCACGGTCTGGGCGAAACCTCCTACGAGATTCCGGCCGGTTGTGCCGAACCCTCCGACGCCTCGATGCTGGACGCCGCACGGCGCGAGCTGGCCGAAGAGACCGGTTATGGCGGCGGGGAGTGGCGTCTGCTGACAACCGTAGCCCCGAATCCCGCCACGCAGAACAACCTCACCCACTGTTTCCTGGCAACGGGCGTCGAGCGTCTCGGTGATCAGCACCTCGATCCTACCGAAGATCTGCGCGTTCACCTGATGACGCGCGGCGAGGTGCTCGAACTGCTCCGCACCAACCGCATCCGACAGGCACTGATGGCCGCACCGCTGTGGCGCTACTTCGCCGAACACCCCTCGCCCGACAACTCCTGTCCGCTTGACGGCACGCCGGCCGGACATGACTCTGCAGAGACCGACGCCCAAGCATAACCCGTAACACGACACACACCATGCAACCATACGATTCAATCCAGACACTCTTCTTTTCGCCGACGGGAACCACCAAACGGGTGGTCCAGGCCATCGCCCACGGAATCGCCGGCCCGAAATCGGGAACTTCCGCAGCCCCGACCCTGCGAAACCTCGACCTGACCTATACGGAGGCCCCCGCGGCACAGATCGCCCGGAAGAAGGTGACGATTCTGGCCGTTCCGGTCTATGGCGGGCACGTGGCCCCGACGGCCCGACAACGGCTCGAAGGGATTCATGGCGCCGGAGGTCCGGCCGTGGTGGTGGTCGTCTACGGCAACCGCGCCTTCGAACACGCCGCCGTGGAGCTGGCCGAACTGGCCCGCCGGCAGGGTTTCGTGCCCATAGCTGCGGCGGCCTTTGTCGGCGAACACTCCTACTCGTCGACGGCCACGCCCATTGCCGCCGGACGTCCCGATGCGGCGGATCTGGCCGCCGCCGAGGAATTCGGCCACAGGGTGCGGCAAAAGCTCGACCGCGGAGACCTCTCGCCGGTCGATGCCTCCCGGCTGAAGGAGCGTCCTACCCCACTCTTCGCCACGCTGCGTTTCATCGGATTCGCCCTGGGCTACCTCTGCCGACAAAAGCGTAATCCGGTCGTCTATCTGCCGGAGTGCGACGCCGCGCTCTGCACCCACTGCGGGCGTTGTGCGGCCATCTGTCCCGTCGGGGCTATCGCGCGCGGCGACGAAACCCGCACCGACCCCGCACGCTGCATCCGCTGCTGCGCCTGTGTCAAGGGGTGCCCCGTCGGTGCACGCACCTTCTACACCCCCTTTGCCGCCGCGCTGTCTCGCAACTTCGCCCGTCGCAAGGAGCCCGTCACCCTGCTGTAGGGACCAGGAAGAAGCCAATCGAAGGAGCGTAAAAGATTCCCGGAAAATCTCCTAAGAATCCCCTGACAAAAAACGGACGCTCCCTGACGGAAGCGTCCGTTTATCAGATCCGTGGGCGTCGGCTACTCCATGTAACCCACCACCGAGAGGGGTTCCTCGCCCACCTCGATGGTCACCTGCGAGGCCTCACCCCGCGCATTCTCGTAGCGGAACGTATAGGTGCGATTCTTTTCGAGCAGGATCCGGTAACCGTCGTTCATGTCCTGCAGCGGCCCCGCCGTGCGTCCTCCGCCCACCTGTTCGGCTCCGCAGAAGACATCAACATTCGCGGCAACACGGCCTTCGGACATTCCTTCAAGAGCCCGGTTGCGGTACATCGTGAAGCGCACCTCGACGTGCGTCTGCCGGGCCCGGCGCAATTCGCTCACCTCCCGGTAGGCGGCCCGATAGCGCGAGGTCACCTCCACGGCGTGCACGTCGTGCGACGACTCGTTCCACACCATCGGGAACCAGTCGCCCGTCGGGTGGAACGACACGGCATAGACGGCATGCTGACGGTCGCCCTCCGTAGCCTGTCCGGCATCGGCCAGAAACCACGCCCGGTCGTAACCCGGAAAGTAGTACTCCGTAAAGTGCCAGGCGTCGTCGAACCACACCTCCGTCCAGCTGTGGTTGCCGCGGTTGTCGTGCCAGGCCGCCGTCCCGACAAAGCGCGCCGGGATACCCACAGCCCGCAGCGCGTCGACCAGCAGCACCGAGAGCCCCGTGCAGGAGGCCATGTGCTGGCGCATCGACTCCGAGGGGCTCTGGTTGGTCTTCTCGCGGCGCGTGTTGTACTCCACGCCGACCCGTTCGACGATGGCCCGGTTGACGGCCTCGGCCGCCTCGCGCAGCGTCCGGCATCCGGCCACGCAGGGCGTGAAGCGGTCGAAAAAGTCGCCGCGCCACGCATCGCGCACCTCGTCAACCACGGCATAGGGCAGCACCTCGTTCAGAAAGAGCGAATCGGGCAGCGCCTTCGTCCAGGGAAACACTTCGCGGGCCTTGCAGGCGTAGGCCACATTCTCGCGCAGCAGGTCGAGGCGCATCGTGTCGCGGTCGCCCTGCGGCATCCAGGCCACCAGCCACGCCATCGCTTCGCGCTCCTCGCGGGGCGTCTCGCGCAGCAGGTGTCGCAGGCTGTCGGCGCGCGGGCACTCGGCCAGCGCCGCATCGAGCAGCGGATCGTACGTTTCGGGAATGCCGCTTCCGTAGCGGCTGCCACCGCAGGCGCACAAACCCAGGCAGGCAATCAGGGTCAGCAGTCGTATCATCGTTCAAGAGCTTTGAGTATTTCCCGGATCTTCGCCTCGTCGGCGCACAGCGTCGCATATTCGGGCACCCCGTCGAGTCCTCCCATCGAGACCTTCGGATTGCGGTAGTGCATGCGGCTCTCGCGCCAGCCCCGGGCACTGAAGTGCAGCGCATCGACCCCCGTTGCGGCCAGCTGCCGCGCATTGGCGGCATTCACGCCGCTGCCGGCCATGATCTCGATGCGCCCCGCGGCCCGCGTGACCAGTTCGCCGAGGGTCGCAATCCCCTCCACGGCCGTATTGCTTCCCCCGGAGGTGAGGATGCGCCGGCATCCGCACGCGATGACCGTCTCAAGCGCCGCCATCGGGTCGCGCGTCATGTCGAAGGCCCGGTGGAAGGTCACCTCCAGCGCTCCGGCCTCGGCCACCAGACATGCCGTGCGCACGCGGTCGACCTCGCCCTCCGGAGTCAGCAGCCCCAGCACCACGCCGTCGGCCCCGCATTCACGGGCGAAGCGGATCTCTTCGGCCATCTGCGCGACCTCGTCATCCGTATAGCAGAAATCGCCGCCTCGCGGGCGGATCATCACCTGGAGACGGATCCCCTCCACACGGCGCGCCCCGCGGATCGAGGCGGCCGAAGGGGTCGTTCCCCCCTCCCACGGCGAAGCGCAGAGTTCCACGCGGTCCACCCCCGCACGTGCCGCCGTACGGCACGATTCGACAGAGTAGGCACACAATTCGGTTTTCATCGTTCTTCGTTTTTTCCGAAAGAGGCGGCCGCCACGATGCGGCAACGCCCTCGCATTCATCCTTTCCCGCCCGGTTACCGGAGCACGACGGTGACCGTCATCGGTCCATGGGCGCCGAAAACCAGCGCCTGCTCGATGTCGGCCGTCTTCGAAGGACCCGACATGAAGCATCCGTAGCCGAAGTCGTCCACCTCGGGACGCACGACGGCCTCCTGCATCGTATCGACCAGCGCATCGCGCGGAATGACGATCATCAGCGACGTGGCGCCGAAGTAGAGCGCCTTGTGGCGGATATCCTGCGCAATCCATACGGCGCCGTTCTCCGCTACGCCGAACGAGCCGCGCACCACGCCCAGATCCACGTCGACCAGTTGGCGCGGATCCTCCACGCGGTCGGGATCCACCGTTGCCGAGGTCACCTCGGGCAGCGTCGAGGCGATGCGCCGCGCCTCGGGGTAGAGGCGGGCGATCAATCCGTCGAGCGTCTCGCCCGGCTCCATCCGCACGGCCGTACCGCCCGCAGCCTCGAGCCGCTCGACAAACGTCTGCTCGCGGTCGGCAAAGCGCTGCGGAACGAAATCCATCGTCGGGCGCGGCCGGACGGCCATGCCGTCCGCCGCCAGACTCTTCAATATCTTCTCCTTGCTGTTCATCTTACTTGTTCGCTTTCTCTTTTTTCCACCAGGCGTTGAAACTCTGCCCCGCAATGGGCGGCAGCGCACGTCCCGGTGCACTCCACGGATTCAGGCCGCTCTCGACCAGCCCCCGGGGCAGCTTCTCGGCCAGGTGTCCCAGCGCAATGCTGCCGTAGAAGCGGTGACGGCCCCCCATGATGAAGTCCATCCCCTTGACGGCCGCCTTCTTCATCGGATCGGCAAGACCCATGCCGTCGAGCCGCTGCCGCCACTCGTAAATCTGCTCCCCGAGGTCAATCTTCGCCGGGCAGACGCCCGAACACGAGTAGCACAGCGAGCAGGCCGAGACGTTGCCGTGATAGAGCTTCGGCGAGCGCAGCATCCCGAGGTTGATCCCCAGCGGGCCGGGGATGAAGTACGAATAGGAGTAGCCGCCCGAACGCCGATAGACCGGACAGGTATTCATGCAGGCGCCGCATCGCAGGCACTTGAGCATGTTGCGGTGCGCCTCGTCGGCCAGCCACTCCGAACGGCCGTTGTCGACCAGAATGACATGGATCTGGCGGCCCGGGTCCGGCCGCCGGTAGAGCGACGTGTAGGTCGTCACGGGCTGTCCCGTACCCGAACGCGCCAGCAATCGCGTGAAGACCCCCAGCGCCTCCATGTCGGGAATCACCTTCTCGATGCCCATGATGGCGATGTGCAAATCGGCGAACGAGGTCCCCATGTCGGCATTGCCCTCGTTCGTGCAGACGGCCAGCGCCCCGGTCGAGGCCACGGCAAAGTTGACACCCGTCATCGAGACGTCCGCCTCGAGGAACTTCTGCCGCAGGGCGCGCCGTGCGGCATGGGTCAGATAGGTCGGGTCGCTGTTGCCCGCCTCGGTCCCCATCTTGCGCTCGAACAGCGCCCCCACCTCCTCTCTGCGCACGGCGATGGCCGGCAGCACAATATGGCTCGGCGGCATGTGCAGCAGCTGCATGATCCGCTCGCCCAGGTCGCTCTCCACGGCCTCGACGCCCCGCGCCTCGAGGTAGGGCGTCAGCCCGCACTCCTCGGCGAGCATCGACTTGCTCTTGACGAGGCGCCGTCCGCCGTGGCGGCGGATCAGCTCCCACACCGTTTCATTCATCTCGGCGGCATCCGCGGCCCAGTGGACCTGCATGCCGTTGGCCGTGGCGTTGCGCTCGAACTCGCAGAGGTAGTCCCCCAGGCGGCTCAGCGTATGCAGCTTGATCTCCGACGAGAGGCGCCGCAACTCCTCCCACTCGGGCACCGTCTCCATCATCCGGTCGCGCTTCCCGCGCACGGCGTACAGCGCCCGGTCGTGCCAGGCCAGCCGTTCGGCATCGGCCACGAATCGTTTGGCGGCTTTGGAATGCGTACTCATGACCTCGAATTGAGAATTTCAACCATGTGGATCGTCCGGATCGGAAGCTTCTCCCGCGTGATGATCCCCTGCATGTGCATCAGGCACGACGAATCGGCCCCCGTGATATACTCCGCTCCGGTGTCGATGTGGCGGCCGACCTTCGCACGGCCCATGGCCACCGAAACCGCGTTCTCTTCGACGGAGAACATTCCGCCGAAGCCGCAGCACTCGTCGCGCCGCTCGGGCTCCACCACGTCGATCCCCTCGACCAGCGACAGCAGGTCGCGCAGCTTCGAGTGGTAGAGAACCTTCTCCTCGCTCGGCGACGAGAGCCCCATGCGCCGCACGCCGTGGCAGGAGTTGTGGAGGCTCACCCGGTGCGGGAAGCGGGCATCGAGCCGCGTCGGGCGCACCACGTCGTGCAGAAACTCGCAGATCTCCCAGATCCGCGCATCGACGCAGGCGTGTTCGCGGTAATCCTTCAGCAGCCGCGGGTAGCCCTCGCGCACGAAAACCACGCAGCTGGCCGACGGCCCTACCACGTAGTCATAACGCGCAAAGAGTTCGTTCATGTGTTCGGCCAGGGCCCGGGCATCCTTCTCGAAGCCCGCATTGGCCATCGGCTGGCCGCAGCAGGTCTGATCCAGGGGGTAGTCCACCTCGCAGCCGACCCGCTGCAGCAGTTCGTACGAGGCGCGACCCACCTCGGGGTAGACCGCATTGATATAACAGGGAATGAACAGTCCGACCTTCATCCGTTCTTGTTGTTCGCTTGTTGTTTGTTATGGGTATGTTCGGTTCTGCGTCCGCCGCGCCGGGGCGCACGAACGCACCGTCAAAGATAGCCGTTTTTTTTCATAGCTGTTCCCCCGCAGGGCACTTTTCCTCGCACGAAGGCGGCTTTTCCGCTCGCCGGAGGGCTCTTCTCCCCGTCGTCCGTCGCGCTCCGCCGGGCCCGGCCCCCCCGAAAGGCGGCCGGCCGGAGAGGGCCAGGCCGCATACGGGCAAAAAAAAGAGAGCCCTGCTCTCGCAGGGCTCTCAAAGGCCGTTTGTCGACGATTATTTGATCTCGATCTGACGAGCCACAGCCGAAGCTTCCGTCTCCTTCTTCTTCGGGAGGTCGATACTCATCACACCGTTCTCCACTTTCGCGGAGATCTTCTCACGCTCGACATTGTCAGGAAGCAGCAGGTTCTGCTGGAACTGCGTGTAGGAAAACTCCCGACGCAGATACGTGCCTTTGTGCTTCTTGTCCTCCTCCTTCTCCTCGCTGTGCTTCTCCATCGAGATGACCAGCTCGTTGTCCTCGTTGATATGAACCTTGAAATCCTCCTTGGTCATACCCGGAGCGGCAACTTCGACCTTATACTCGTCGTCATTCTCGATGATGTTCACAGCCGGAGCCGTTGTGTTGCGGCGTTCCATCAAGAAATCGTTGTTCAGCAAATCGTTGAAAATACTCGGCAACCAGTTTTGATTACGTCTTACAGGTACCATAATTAAATCCTCCTTGGTTTATTTTAGTTTAACATTTTCTTATTCTTCCCCGCCTCTTTCGAAGCGGTTTCACCCCCTATCCGATCAAATCGTGTGCCACGACCAAAAATCCAGAAAATTGTCAGAAATTGTCACATATTGTCCGATTTTGTGTCAAAAAGTGACAAAAAGTCAGCGACGACGAGGTGACAAAACGCCATGTCCGACCGCCCGGAACGCCCGGAACAGGCTTTTTCACCGGTGCGGAGGCTGCACCGCGTCGGAACTTTTCGTATCTTTGTCGGAAACGGAATGCGCTTGGCACGATCCGTCCCCCGAAAATGCCGTCCGCCGGATGGTCGGCGCGCCCCTCGGACAACGGACTTTGGCACGCACGTCCGCCCGAACCTCCGCAAAAGATCGACTCGTCATGGAAAAAACACGCTTCCGAAGCGCCGCTGCCGGCGATATACCCCGCATTCTGGAGATCATCCGCCAGGCCCGGCACCGCATGGCCGCCGCCGGAAGCCAGCAATGGCAGGACGGCTACCCCGCTCTCGACGACATTGCCGCCGACGTGGTGCACGCCTGCGGATATGTGCTTTGTCACGCCGGAGAGGCCGCCGGACATACATTTGCAGAGTCCGGCTCCGGAGAGAACCGCCCGGAAAATGGCAACAGAAAGGAGGAGCCGATCGTCGCCTACGGAGCCATCCTCTTCGACGGTGAGCCCGCTTATGCCGAGATTCGGGGCGCATGGCTCACCGCCGGGCCCTATGTGGTCGTCCACCGGCTGGCCGTGGCCGACGAGGCGCTGGGGCACGGACTGGGGACGGAATTTCTCCGCCATGCCGCCCGTCTGGCCCTTGAGCGCGGCATCCGCGCCTTCCGCATCGACACCAACTTCGACAACCACCGCATGCTGCGCATCCTCGCGCGCAACGGATTCACCCGCTGCGGGACGATCCGCTACCGCAGCGGCCAACGCGAGGCCTTCGAGAAAATTCTCCTTCGGGAAGCAGCCGACTGACAGGCCCCGGTTCACCGCACGCGACAGACACAAAAAAACCGGGGCCAAAGCCCCGGTTTTCAGACAGTGAACGGGCGGACCGTTCATTTACGCGTCACGACCTCCCTGAAGAAGTCCTCCAGCGAGATGTGGTAATAATCGCACAGATCAGCCAGCGTCGTCAGCAATATGCTGTGACGGCCGCTCTCGATACGGCCGATATTGAGGCCGGTATCAAACCGGACGCTCTCCTGAGTCAGGCCCTGGGCACGACGGATCGACTTCAACCGCTCCACGACCTGCTCCACCAAAATGTCATTACGTCGTTGTCGTTTCATGTTACAAAGGAGCGGATTTCTGCTCTCAAAAGTTACTACACGCTTGTGAGAGCCCGCCAACAAAAGAGATTTCTTTTCGGCAACAGGCCCCGCAGCACCGAATCACGGGGGAAGATGGCCGCCGACTCACTCGGCCACAACCGGGACGGGGACGACCGAAGAGGGTTGCTGCACGGGGGCCGAGACGATGCTGTCGACGACAAACTTCGTGAAACCGCGCCAGGGAAGCGCCCCGAAATACTCCTTGTAATGCAACTCGACGGTCCGGCCACCGAGGAGCATCAGTTCACGGGCCAGCGCCTCGTCGTCGACCGAAAATTCAAACTCGTAGGACTGGATCGTACCGGCCGTCCGGGATCGGATCCCCGACTGGATGAGCTTGCCCTCGTAGGTCTTGAAAAGAACCCCCTTGTAGACGACATAGTTCAGTTCTCCGCTCTTGACCCCTTCGCCAAAGACAAAGTAGAAGCGGAAATAGAAAAAGAGTGCCAGCCCTGCGACAAGCACTGAAAGGGTGATGATCCAAAATTTCTTCATGATCGGCTCCTTGAGGATACGGATACAAAGGTAGCAAATTTCGCGGATCGCAGGGGCACGGACCGGAAAAATAATTCTGCCGAAGGGAAATTCGGCGGCATCGGGAAGGGGTAAAGGCGAAAAAACACGATATTTTTCGAGCAAAGATTTGCAGAATGATTTTTTTTGTTTACCTTTGCACCACGATAAAACCGAAAGGCCTAATCGTCGGATGGTGCCATAGCTCAGTTGGTAGAGCAAAGGACTGAAAATCCTTGTGTCCCCGGTTCGATTCCTGGTGGTACC